>NZ_JZRG01000050.1:0-6704 GCF_000964075.1 Brevundimonas sp. KM4
CGTGGCCAAGATCATCGCCTAAGCGAAACGGCCTCAAGCCGCGCGCCTCAGCGAGGCGCGCATAGGCCGAAAGACAAAGTCGCGTAACAGAGCGGCCCCCGGAGCCATCCGGGGGCCGTTTTGCTGTCTGGGTGATCGGCAGACTGAATGAGCCACGGCAGCCGCCAAGACGGCATTGGGCCGCGTCTTGCTGCGATCCGGTTGGGCTTGGGGCCGCTCCGGCTTCGGGATCGCTGACAATCTTGGTGGTGGATACCGCCCTAAGGCGGGCAGGGCCTGGACGCGCTAGTTCTGCGCGTTGACGAAGTTGCGCACGCGGGGCGGGACCGGCGGCGTCGGCGCAGGGCGGATCACGCGGATGGAGCTGCTGCGGCAGGCTTGGGGCGTAAGACGGCCGGGCAGGCGGGTCGAGCCGTCGCCGCAGGCTTCGCTGATCTGGTCCTGCGTCAGGCCGCGCGCGCCCGACAGGTCCGCGCCCCGGATGTCGGTGCGACGCAGCGAGGCGTTGGAAAAGTCGGCGCGCGAGAAGCTGCCGCCGGTCAACCGCGCCCCATCCAGGCTGGCGTTCGAGAAATCCGCGCTGGAGAAATCGCCGCCCGAAAGGTTCGAGGCCGTGACTTCGGCGTTGGAGAAGTTGGCGCCGGACGCCCGAACATTGGCCAGGGTGGCGCCAAACAGTTCCGAGTTGGAGAAATTGGCTCCAGACAGGGTGGCGCCGGTGAAGTTGACCCCGTGCATCTCGCTGCCGGATAGGTTGGCGCGGGTCAGGTTGGCGCGAACGAAGGACGACCCTTGCGCCTCGGCCCCATTGATCTGCGCCCCGGTGAAGTTGGCGGAGGTGAAGTTGGCGCCGACCATCTCAACGCCGCCCATGTTGGCGCGGCTGAAATCACTGCCGGTGAAGTTGGAGCCCATCATCTCGGCGCCGCGCAGGTTGGCGCCCACCAGGGTGGCGTTCATGAAGCTGGCGCCGGTGAAGGTGGCGCCCGACAGATTGCGGCCGGACAGTTCGCAGCGGTTGCACGAGCCGCCCAGCGACACCGAACGGGCGACGTCGCGGTCCTGCATCGACATCTCGACCCCGGCGAAGGCGGGCGAGGCGGCGAGCGCCAGTCCCAGCGTCAGCAGGGCCAATGTGGGGCGGACCCGGATATGTTCAGCGATCTGTTTCACGCACTCTGAATGCCTCGAAAGCCCGGCGACACCTACTTAAATCGAGGTAACTTCATGAAATCGAGGCAAGGTCGGCGCCGTTCAGCAGGCCGGAATACGCAAGCCCCGAGGCAGGACGGTGGAGCCGTCGCCGCACGCCCGGTTCAGTTGGGCCTGGGTCAGGCCGGTGGCCCGCGCCAGCTGGGCGCCGGACAGATTGGTCCCCGACAGGGTCGCGCCGGCGAAGCTTGCGCCCTCCAGATAGGCGCCGACGAAGCTGGCGTTGGTCAGGTTGGCGCGCGAGAAGTTGGAGCCGGAGAAGACGCCGCCATAGGCCTCGACGTCGCGCATGTCGGTGTTGGAGAAGCGCGTGCGGTTCATGACGCTGAGGCTCAGGTCCGCTTGACGCAGGCGTGAGCCGGCCAGGTTCAGGCCCCGCGCCTCCAGTCCCGAAAAGTCGCCCTGAAAAAGATTGCAACCGGCACAGGAGGCGCCGCGTCGCACGCTGGCGATCTGGCCCGCGTTCTGGGCCGAGGCGGGCGCGGCGACAGCCAGCAGGGCGGCGATCAGGCCGAGGGAAAGTGTGCGTTTCATGGACCGGGCTCCGACGTTCGATCGTCTGTCAGCAAACCCTAGGCCATAACCCTTAACCTAGCCCTGATCGCCGCCCTGAAGCGCCGGGGCCGCCCCGCAGGTGTCGCAGACCCAGGCGGCGCCGCGTTGCTGCAGGCTGAAATCGCCGCAGGCGGGGCAGGCGACGGCCTCGCTGTTGGCGGCGGCGCGGGCTTCCGGCTCGCCCTTCTTGCCGAACGGCAGGACGACCAGATTGTCGGGCGCGGAACCGCGAGCGAACCCTTTGGAGATGAAGCGGGCGGCGGGCACGGCTGTGTTGGCGTCGGGTTTGCCGTCCCCCAGTCCGTCCGCGTTCAGGTCGTCGGTCCCGGCATTGGCCAGCTCAGCGCGTTCCAGATAGGAGACGCCCAGTTCGCGGAAGATGTAGTCCAGAATCGAGGTCGCCGACTTGATGGAATCGTTGCCGGTGACGCGGCCGGCGGGCTCGAACCGGGTAAAGACGAAGGCGTCCACGAACTCGTCCAGCGGCACGCCGTATTGCAGGCCGATCGAGATGGCGATGGCGAAGTTGTTCATCAGGCTGCGGAAGGCGGCGCCTTCCTTGTGCATGTCGATGAAGATCTCGCCCAGTTCGCCGTCTTCGTATTCGCCGGTGTGGATATAAACCTTGTGGCCCCCGACGGCGGCCTTCTGGATATAGCCCTTGCGCCGGTCGGGCAGTTTGCGGCGCGCGCGTTCGCGCTCGACCACGCGTTCGACGACCCGTTCTGTCGGAGCCGGGCGAGGCGCTTCGCGGGCAGGTTCAGGACGGGCGGCGTCGAGCGACGGCAGGGACAGGAGCGGGCCGGCGGGCGGCGCGGCGCGCGACAGGCGAAGGGCGCGTCGGCCGTCCAGGGCTCCGTGGCTCAGCAGTCGCGCGGCCTGGGTCGAGGTCGTGCGCCAGTCCATCGGTTCGATCGCGAGGTCCGGCATGTCGCTGAACGGCTCGACGGCGTGCCGCAGTTCGGCCGCCGCCGCCGCTGGATCGGCCAGCAGAGCGGCGACCGACGCCGGAGCCTCGGGCCAGTCGCGCAGATCGCCATGACCGAAGACCCAGCGCGTCGCCGCCGTCTCCGCCTCTTCGGACACGCCCAGCAGGGTCAGCAGCAGACCATCGCCGTCTTCCACGCCCAGGACGTCGCGGATGAAGCCGGGGTCCAGGACGGGGGCGGCGAAGACCGTGTCGAAATCCTCCGCCCAGCCTAGAGCGGTCTCGATGGCGGCCAGTTCGATGTCGGTGAAGCCCAGCGCCCGCAAGGCTGTGTGGTCGATGCCCGGCGCCTCGACCAGGGTGCGACGACCGAACGTCCACCGTTCCGCCGCCTGGACATCGCCGCCGGCGGCAGAGATGGCCGAGGCAAGCGCGGGGTGCAGCCGGCGACCGATCTCGCCGTCGGCCGTCTGGAACACATCGATCGCCGCGACGCGACCCAGGCCCAGCCGCAGCCGCGCCTCCGCATCGTCAACGAACAGGCCGACGGCCGAATGGCGACGCGGCGTCTCCGGGTCTTCCCAGTCGGGGCAGGGACCGCGCAGGCTCGCCAGTTCGGCTGAGGTCCGGGCCGCCGTCGCCGCGACCAGTTCCGCGAACGTTTGCGCCTGAGACGTGCGGTCGTTGTCAGCCGCGAGGGCCTCCAGCAGGCCGTCCAGTCCCAGCGCGATGGGACCGGGGTGGGCGGACTGTAGGTCCAGCGCCACCGTCAGCAGGCGCGTCAGGTCCGCCAGATTGGTCGCCATGTCTCCGTCAAGCGCTAAGACGGCGCTCAGGTCGATCAAGGCCCGCGCGGTCTGCGCCGTCGCGGTCTCCGCATCGCGCGGGTCGAAGGCGACGATAAGGCCGCCGTCCAGCACCGCCTCGGCCGCCAGCAAGGCCTCGGGCGCGCCCGCCGCGATCTGGGTCCGGTTGGCCAAGGCGACCAGAGGCGCGCCTTCGACCATCGGCTCCAGGGTCATTGCGGGCCGTTCGCCGTCGATGGCTCTCAGGATATCGGCGTCGCTGGCGCCGCACCGCCGCGCCAGGGCCGCCGCACGGCCCAGGGCCGGATTGCGCGAAGGGTCGCCGCAGTCGCCGCGCGGACCTTCGCAGCGATCGACCGCATCGGCCACGCCCGCCAGCGCCTCGGCCAGGGCGTCGGCCGCCTGGGCTCCCAGACGCGCGGCCGCGCGCCGTCCGGCGTGCGCCTGCAATCGCGCCGCCGCGCCGGGATCGTTCAGATCGACAACGCCGACAGCCGCAGGTCCGGACGCGGCCGGCGCCGCCAGGCCGAGCGTGAAGGCGCCCGACAGCTCCTCGACAAATGCGGCGGCCTCGGCCCCGTCGAACACCCCCTCGGCCACGCCCGTCGCGGCCAGCCGCTCGGCCCAGGCGTCGACGCCGCCGTTCAGCCAGTCGCCGGACAGGGGCGTTGCAAACCCCTCGGCCTCGACCCAGTCCAGCCAGGCCTCGATCCGGACGTCGGACCAGCCGGCGGGGGCCAGGACCTGTTGCACGCCGGATGGGCGCTCGATGGCGCGGGTCTCCATCGCGACTCGTTCGGCGCGAGCGGCGAAGCCGGATTGAAAGCGCATGGCGGCGTCTCTCCGAAAGGTTCGGGCGAGCCTAGGATGCGCACGCGCCTTAGCCAATACATCTGGTGTCGCAGGACGGGTTTGCCCACAAGATATCGATTCACCGCAAGTCGCTTGAACGCTGGACGAAGAGGGCGCGGGTTTCTATGATCCGCACCAGACGCCGCCTCCCTTTCCGGCGACCCCTTACGGTTGGATTCCACGACGTGTTGAGCAAGATTTTCGGCTGGTGGGAGGGCGCCACGATCGGCACCCGGTTCACCATCGCCAAGCGCGGTCGCTTCGTCGGCCAGGACGAGAACGGCAATCGCTATTACGAGAGCCGCGACAACGTCAGCTACGACGGCCGCAAACGTCGCTGGGTCATCTATGACGGCTATGCCGAGGCGTCCAAGGTGACGCCCGACTGGCACGGCTGGCTGCACTACACCTTCGACCAGCCGCCGACCGAGCAGCCGCTGCCGCGTCGCGCCTGGGAGAAGGAGCACCTGCCCAATCTGACCGGCACGCCCCTGGCCTGGCGTCCGCCCGGCTCGCTGGCCGGCGACGCCAAGCGCCCGGCCGCGACCGGCGACTACCAGGCCTGGACGCCAGAGTGAAAAACCGCCGCATCCTGTTGGGCGCGGCGTCCGTCGCGGCCGTGCTGAGCGCCGGCGCGGTGACCGCCAGCGTGCTTCAGGACGCGCCGCGCGATGCGCGTCCGGTTCAGGATCCGATCGGCGACATTCTGCGCACTACCCCGGCCCAGCCCTCGGTGCCGACCGAGACGCCGCCTGCGGGCGCACCGGCTCCGCGCTCTCCGGTCGCCGTGGCCCCGCCACCCAACGTCGTCATCGCCGAGGACGCCGCCGTCGAGGAAAAGGCCGAGGCGGAAGTCGCGGCCGAGAAGCCCGTCGCGACCAAGGCCATCGATCAGCCCGCCACGCCCGCGCGTCGCCAGCGTCGCAAGTTCGCGATCATCCAGGCCATCGACAAGGTCACCGCCGAGACGATGAAGTTCGAGGTGGAGGTCGGCGGTCGCCCCGTGCGCTTCAACCAGAATCTGATCTTCGCGGCCCGCGCGTGCGAGGTGACGACGCCCGACGAACTGACCGAAGACGCCATCGCCTATATGGACGTGTCGCTTCAGGCGCGCGGCCGGCAGGAAGGCCGCCAGATCTTCCGCGGCTGGATGTTCGCCTCGTCGCCCGCCGTCAGCGGCATCCAGAACCCCTATTACGACGCCTGGGTCGTCGGCTGTAAGAACTGAGCTCTGACGTCGCGAGGAGGCGCTCCATGGATCGCAACAAGCCGCCCAAGAAGACCGAAACGGTCGAAATCCGACTGCCCCACGCGACCAAGACCGCCTTCATGGCCCGGTGCCGTGACGAGGGCCGGACGGCCAGCGACGCCATTCGCCGCTTCATAGACGCCGAGTTGAACGCGACGTCATCCGCGCGTCCTCAACCTCGCCTGGGCTGGCGACCCCTGCTGGCCGCCGCCGTCGCGGGCCTGGCGCTCGGAGCCGTCGCCGCGCCCTCCCTGGCCCAGTCGTCGCCCACCCGCGCCGATTTCGACCGGCTGGACCGCAATCACGACGGCGTCGTCAGCTTCGACGAATACCGCGCGCGTTAGCGGATGCGGACCAGGAACCGGTCCCACTGAAGGTTCAGCCACGTCCACGGTTTGAACAGGCCTGCGCCCGGCTTCCATGAGGCCAGCACCACCTCGGCCCGGCCGATGATGTTTTCGGCCGGCAGCAGGCCGACGCCGATCTCGGGCGGCCAGCGACTGTCCAGCGAGTTGTCGCGATTGTCGCCCATCATCAGATAATGGCCCGCCGGCACGCGGCGCACAGGCGTGTCGTCGCCCGGCAGATCCGGTCCGCCGTCGTAGGTGACGTAGGATCGTCCGTCGGCCAGGGTCTCGCGCACCTGCTGGACCCGTCGCTGCGGCGCATCGTGGTCGGCGACGACATCCAGCCGGGTCTGGCGCACCGGATCGCCATTGACGAACACGACGCCGCCCCGCACCTGAACCGTATCGCCCGGCAGGCCGACGACACGCTTGATCCAGGCCTCGCTGGGGTCGCGCGGCAGGCGGAACACCACCACGTCGCCGCGCCTCGGTTCGCGCCCGAACAGCCGTCCGGGCGACATCGCCGGATTGAACGGCAGTGACGCCGTGCTCCAGCCATAGGGATATTTCGACACGACGATGTAGTCGCCGGTCACCAGCCCCGGCTCCATCGACGACGAGGGGATGGTGAAGGGTTGGAACAGGACGATGCGGATCGCGAGCGCCAGGATGATGGCGAAGATCAGCGTCAGGGCGATCTCACGCACCTCGCGAAGAAGGGACGGGCGGGGCGGGGCTTTGGGCGGGGTCTGGGT
>NZ_JZRG01000051.1:0-5268 GCF_000964075.1 Brevundimonas sp. KM4
CGGCCGTCCCCTCGGCTCCACCAAATCCTTGTTCCACAAGGGTTTGGTCGGAAACAGGCGAAAAAACTGACACCACGCTGCTACACACGGCCTCCAAGAGGCCATCGAAAAAGCGTTCCTCTACAGTTAGTTCACCGTCCCGAGGCTGTAGCACCACCTCGTCGCACACACCGTCCAAACGGCCTCCCAGACCCTCTCCACGGTCACATAATGCTGGGCGGCGGCAATCGTCTGGCCTGATCGTCCGGGGATCGACCTACTACCTTCACGGGCGCGAGACTCTCACAGTTCTCCAGGGCGTCAAGAAAATGCTGATCTCTTCACGGGATGCTTAGCCCATGACCTCGGCCTCTCCAGACCTCAAGGATGTCATGGCCGCCATCGGCGAAGTCATGCTGCGCTGGGGCTTTCTTGAATCCGTAATGCTGGACCGGCTCGGGAATGCCGGTGTCGAACTCCATGCGACGGCACCTCCGATCCAACAATGGCGTCGCGCCTGCACTGGGGTGGGACAGCCCTTCGCCCTCTGGCTGGGTGAGATCGAACAGGCGGCAGCGATCCGGAATCTTCTGGCCCATGGTCTGTGTGAGGTGCGCTCCCTGCCGACACCCGAAGTTCGGTGCCGTCAGGCTGGAGGCGAGAGCGTGACCTTGAGCCTCCAGCAACTCCAGGACGCTGCCCAGACGATCGACCTGCTGCGCTGCCGTCTGGTTGGGGAACCCGCTTGGGCGTGACCAAACCACATGATTGCTGACACGCCCGGCTGTCCTGAACGGATGCCCATACGCCGGGCGCGAGAAGATGATTGTGCGGGCGGGATTTTGTTACGCTCGCAGGGTGGGGCCGGCGGTCCAGCCTACTTGGCTACCAGACCCGCCGGCGCCCGGACGGCGCCGGCGGATCATCTTCCAACAACTCCCAGTGATAACGTTCAACCGTCGTGGGAAATTAGTCGATCCGCTCACCGATCCAGCTATTCGCGTAAATTTTGAACACCTCTGGATCATCGAGTTGGTTCGATTCGCAGTCGTCTTCATCATCACCTTTCAGCCATGCATGCCAATCTGCTCGCGCACGCTGAATCGCCTCATCTTTTGAAATAGCTCGAACATTCCAAGGTGAAGTATCAGATGATCAGGGTCCCAAAGAAGAACCACATAGCAACCAGAAATGTTCAGCGCGCAGTCATAACGGAAGTCTTTATTCATTATTAAAATGTCTGTAGGCTTGATTGCCTAGAACTCAATAGTAATCCACCCAGATATTGCTAAGCAAAATTAAAGTACATGTATCGCTGAAAATATAAATAATGACTAGTGCTCAGTGATCTGGCATTCTTCTTGGAGTCTCGTTTTCATAAACATTCGAGCCACATATTCATCCAGGGAGTAGATGCGGGCCCTCCCCTCGCGAAGCGTAGATCGGATTCGGAACCGACAGCGTGCCAGGGTGGGCAAAGAGGCGGACATCCAGCGTCGGGGAAACCACACGACTGGAGTAACGGCCCCTCCGCCTATGGGCGAAAGAGCATTGAGCAAGATGACAGGCTCCGCAGCGACATCTGCGACCTGTCGCTCCGATCGGTTCGGTTGAATGGACCAGATCGGAGGCCGGCGCCCCACAGGCGCCTTACCGTTTCGTTCCAACGATCACCGAGATCGGAAGCGATGCGCAGAGAGTTGAAGGCTACACGGGACATCTTCGGATGGGACCCAAACAAACGCCACTCCTGCGCTATTCACGCTGCCCGACGCAGCATAACGCGGTGTGAGGACGGGGAAGCAGTCGCAGAGCAGGGTCTCGGGAAACCACCTGCGCGGATCAGAATCCGCGACGTGACTATTCAACAGGTTCTGGAAATCCATACGGATGAGAACTCGCACTCCCCCCTTCCAATATGACCTCTCCTCGTGAAGTCATATTGGAAGGGGGGGGGATAAAGGTGTCACTTCCACCGGATGAGTGATTTGATTGCTTCGCTTCGCGTTTAGGAATTTCCGCCGGTCGGCTAGGGAGCGAGCATGGCGAGCGGAAGAGACGGCCAAGGAGCGGGCCGCGCCAAGGGCGTGGAGCGCGTGATCCTTTAGGCTGGCAATAGGTCGTGTTCCGGTTCCAGTTCAGCCCACCTGGATTGACCCACGAGACCGAGTACCGTCTTCCATTCAGCTGCCAGCTTTGGACGGTCCAGGCTCGTCACACCGCGCGACTCCAGCCAAGCCCGAAAGGGCCGCTGGACTTCCGCAGGTACGCGCGAGTTACTCACGCCATACACGCCTTCTACGAGCCATCCTCCGTTCGTAAGTCGGTAGAGCAAGGCCATCGCAGTGGGCTGGCCATTCGGCTCATAGACGACGTACGCCGACCTCCCGGCGATCGCGTCAACGACGCGGTGCAGACCGCGAGCGCAATTCCGGTATTGGATCGACTTCATCAGGAGCCGGCCAGCGTCCTGGATCGGAAAGACCCCGAATCCCGGATCGGCCTCGAACGGCAAACCTGGAAATCGACAACGTTTGATCCAGGCCGTGATGAATTGCTCAACCTTGCGGTCTTCGCCTCCATCCGTCGCAGCAGCGACAAGTGCGGCCTCGTGCTCGCGATCAGAAACCGAACGGACCGCCGCCAAGGCGGAGTTGATCGCCCTCACCTCTTCGACCGACGAAAGGCGCCCGAAGAACTCGACATTGAGAAGGGCCGCATCGACCTCCAGAAGCATTTCGACCTTTGCTTCGGTGATAGAGCCGAGGTGCTGAGCGACCCTCCGGCGGTTCCGCAAAGCCGGATCGGCGAACAGCGTGAAATACTTTGCGTACATTTCTGGATGCGAAAACGCGTCTGGCCCCGCCCGGCGGAGTCCGCTCAAGTAGCCGTCAGGACAATGGCCGAATGCTGCGCGCACCAAGCCGCGTAGATCGTGGGTGATCAGAAGTTCAGAAAGAGCGGCCCGCGATTCATGCAATCGGGCCGGAGCGAGTTGAGCAACAATCGCTTCCGGGTGATCGAGCCAACCGTGAGCCGCAACGGCGAAAACGACCTGTCGGCGTTGGGGCGTAGCGTCGCACAAGGCCCAAGCAAGGAACCCGTCCCCGAGCTTCCGAAGTGCTGCAATGGCCCAAGGAGCAGAAACCGGATGAGGTGTGTGCGTCTGCGCTGCCATAGGGATGTGGACATAACGCAATTTGACATTTTTGTCAAGTATATCAGATATTTAAGTAGTATATAATCCGGTCGCGCTAGTATCTGAGCCCAAACTCAACTGCATCAAGTTCAGATTCAAAAACGAAGTCGATAATTCCGTCACCTGCCCTGATCACGCGGCGACACGCTCCCCGTCGATCTGGATGCTTTGCCCACTGAGTAGCTTCATTGAGGTGAACATCATCGCGCTCGATGGAGGGGTCCAAATGAAGCGTGACACGGTAGTTGCGGGTAGTCAGATGGTCGGCACCGAGCCTCTGTAGTCGGTCAGAGAAAAACTCGAGGATGCGCATGTCGTATTTAGGCGGCTGGCCGGCGAAGGTGTGCCTCAACGACCGTACGCCTTGACTGGCTCGGATGAAGATGGCGCGGTCGAACAGGCCAAGAGCAAGCTCACAATGCTCGATGTATCCGAGGTGTTTGGGAACAACGAGTTTCGCGTCGTCAGGCGGTTTTACCTTGTGCCCCAAGGCGGGTTCCAGGAGCAGCCGCCGGCGCCACCGGAAAACGGCACTGTCTATCGGGTGTCCTGCAGCCTCTAGTCGTCGGCCATTGCTGCCTTCTCTGCGGCCTTCCGTACAGCGATCTTGTCAGCCTTTTCCTGCAACCAGTCCCTCGTGCTCCAATCGGCAACCGAAGGGGCTGGGCCAAGCCTGCGGACCTTTCGGAAATGGTCAGCGGCAGCCAACGCATCCAGCCCCAGCTTGACCGCGTGATCGTGTGCTTCCTCGACGATCTCCTCGTTCACATGCTGGGAGAGGTCGGTGAGCATCCCGCGCGTGCGACCGATCCTGATGCGGAACGACAAAGCCTTGGAGGTCAGCTTGACGCCCAACGCTTTCCATTCCACGTCGGCCCCGAACGCGCCAAGCTCCGGGACATTTTCATGCGACGATCCCGCGCTTCCACGCGAACTCCAGAAGGTGTCAATGTCCCCGACGACCGACGCGCAACGCGATGCGTAGTCTTCCAGCGTGAGGGCGACGTAGAGGGCGGCGAAGTCCGCGTCCCTGCTGCGATTGAACCAGTCCTTGAGCAGCCCTAGGCCGTAGGTCAGAAATGCCGCGATGACTGAGGAGGTCAGGACGAGGGGCCACAACTTGGTCCAGTCCAACAACATCGGCGCCGCCATCTGAAACCTCCACCTTGACCCCATCGTCATAGCCCGATTCAACGAAGCCGTGCGGTCATCGCACTGGGGGCTTCAGTGGCTACGCTTACGCAATCGGAACTTGAACGGCATCTATGGCAGGCGGCGGATATCCTGCGAGGTCACGTCGATGCGGGGAAGTTCAAGGATTACATCTTCGCCCTGCTGTTCTACCGGCGCCTCTGCGACGTGTGGGACGAGGAGTTCGAAGGACGACGGCATGCTCGGCGTGGTCATCCCACACGGCGTGTTGTTCAGGGGCGGTGCCGAGGGCCGCATCCGCGAGGCCATGCTGAAGGCCGACATCATCGAGGCGGTGATCGGGCTGGCGCCCAACCTGTTCTATGGCGCGGGCATCCCGGCTGCGGTCCTGATCATCCGCAAGACCAAGCCCGCCGAGCGGCAGTGCAAGGTGCTGATCATCAACGGCGACGCGACCTTCACTCCGGGCAAGGCGCAGAACCATTTAACCGACGCCAATGTGCGAACACTCGCCGGCGCCTTCCATGGCTTCGCTGACATCGAGAAGTTGGCGCGTGTCGTTCGCATTGATGAGATTGAGGCCAACGGCTCAAACCTGAACATCAGCCGCTATGTCCAGACTGGTGCGGACGCTGAGGCCGTGGATGTCGCAGCCGAGGTCGCCAAGCTCCAAGACCTGATCGCAAAGCGCGACGAGGCCGAAGCCGTGATGTTCGGGCACCTCAAAAGGCTCGGCTATGCCCAGTAACGTGCCGGAAGGATGGCGTGCTGTCGCACTGGGAGACGTAATCCGCTTGGAATATGGCCGCGCCCTTTCGGCATCCGCGCGCGAAGCGGGCGTTGTCCCCGTCTATGGGTCAAATGGTATTTGCGGTCAGCATTCCACCGCTCTCGTGAATGAGCGCGCCATCGTTGTTGATCCTCCCTCGGTTTGGTGG
>NZ_JZRG01000052.1:0-1193 GCF_000964075.1 Brevundimonas sp. KM4
GCTTAGGCGATGATCTTGGCCACGACGCCGGCGCCGACGGTGCGGCCGCCTTCACGGATGGCGAAGCGCAGGCCCTGGTCCATCGCGATCGGGGTGATCAGCTCGACGTTCAGCTCGGCGTTGTCGCCCGGCATGATCATCTCGACGCCTTCCTTCAGCTGAACGATGCCGGTCACGTCCGTCGTGCGGAAGTAGAACTGCGGGCGATAGTTCGTGAAGAACGGGGTGTGACGACCGCCCTCTTCCTTGGTCAGGATGTAGGCTTCGGCAAGGAACTTGGTGTGCGGGGTGATGGAGCCCGGCTTGCACAGCACCTGGCCGCGCTCGACGTCTTCACGCTTGGTGCCGCGCAGCAGCACGCCCACGTTGTCGCCCGCTTGACCTTGGTCCAGCAGCTTGCGGAACATTTCCACGCCCGTGCAGGTCGTCTTCTGGACCGGACGGATGCCGACGATCTCGACTTCCTCACCGACCTTGATGATGCCCTTCTCGACGCGGCCCGTGACCACGGTGCCGCGGCCCGAGATCGAGAACACGTCTTCGACCGGCATCAGGAACGGCAGGTCGACCGGACGCTCCGGCTGCGGGATATAGGCGTCGACGGTTTCCATCAGGGCCAGAACGCGCTGTTCGCCGATTTCCGGGTTCACGCCGTCGGTCGCGGCCTTGGCCGAACCCTTGGTGATCGGAATGTCGTCGCCGGGGAACTGGTACGACGAAAGCAGCTCGCGCACTTCCATCTCGACCAGCTCGAGCAGCTCTTCGTCGTCGACCAGGTCGACCTTGTTCATGAAGACCACCAGGGCCGGCACGCCGACCTGACGGGCCAGCAGGATGTGCTCGCGCGTCTGCGGCATCGGGCCGTCAGCGGCCGACACCACCAGGATCGCGCCGTCCATCTGCGCGGCGCCGGTGATCATGTTCTTCACATAGTCGGCGTGGCCGGGGCAGTCGACGTGGGCGTAGTGACGGTTGGCCGTCTCATATTCCACGTGCGCCGTGTTGATCGTGATGCCGCGCGCCTTCTCTTCCGGCGCAGCGTCGATGTCGGCGTAGTTCATCGCCTTCGCGCCGCCGGCCTTCGCCAGCGTCATCGTGATCGCAGCCGTCAACGTCGTCTTGCCGTGGTCAACGTGACCAATCGTGCCGATGTTGCAGTGCGGCTTCGTCCGTTCGAACTTTTCCTTGGCCAT
>NZ_JZRG01000053.1:0-571 GCF_000964075.1 Brevundimonas sp. KM4
TGACGTGCCCCTGAGAATTTCCTCCACGCGGAGCTAGAGTCCGGCCCTTGAAAGGACGGACGGAATGAAACGAGCGAGATTCACGGAAGAGCAGATCATCGGGATCCTGCGGGAGAACGAGGCCGGCGCCAAAGCGGGCGAGCTGGCGCGCAAGCACGGCGTGTCGGAGGGCACGATCTACGCCTGGAAGGCCAAGTTCGGCGGGATGAGCGTGTCGGACGCCCAGCGCCTCCGGGCCCTGGAAGACGAGAACGGAAAGCTGAAGCGCCTGCTGGCCGACGCCATGCTCGACAAAGCCGCGTTGAACGATCTGCTGTCAAAAAAGTGGTAGGGCCCGCGGCGCTGCGCCAGGCCGTCGCCCATCTGAAGGCGGCGTTCGGCGTCAGCGAGCGACGGGCCTGCTCCATCATCAAGGCGGACCGTAAGTCGGTGCGCTATCGCTCCTGCCGACAGCCGGACACGGCGCTGCGGGAGCGGCTGCGCGCCCTGGCTGTCGAGCGGCGACGGTTCGGCTATCGGCGGCTGTTCGTGCTGCTGCGGCGTGAGGGAGAACCCTCGGGCAAGAACCGGA
>NZ_JZRG01000054.1:0-4355 GCF_000964075.1 Brevundimonas sp. KM4
TCCACTTTTACGGGGGAAGATCAGACCGACTTTACGCCATCCCCTCAACGTGTCCGCGTCATCGACCTGGAGACGGCCGGATCCGGCCCTCAGGACGTCTGCGAGATCGGCTGGCAGGACGTGGTGCGCGACGGGGCCGGCCCATGGCGTCTGGATGCGACGCGCGGCGCCCGTTTCGTAAATCCCGGCCGGCCGATTTCGCCCGACACCATGGCGGTTCACCACATTCTGGACGAGTGGGTTCAGGACGCCGGCTATTGGAAGGCCGTCGCGCCGCCCATCCTTCGCCCGGAGACGGGCGTGATCGCCCTGGCGGCTCACCGCGCCAGCTTCGAGCAGCGGTATTGCACCCCTGCCCTGTCAGGCGGCGCAAGGTGGATCTGCACGTGGAAATGCGCCCTGCGGCTGTGGCCCGACCTGCCGCGCTTCTCCAACCAGATGCTGCGCTATCTGCGTCGACCCGAAGGGTTGGTGCATGAGCTCGGCCTGCCGGCGCATCGCGCCCTGCCCGACGCCTATGTCACCGCGCATCATCTGCGCGACATGCTGAACCAGACGACCGTCGAGCAGTTGCTGGCCTGGAGCCGCGAACCGGGACTGCTGCCCCGCGTGCCCGCCGGCCCCGAGCGCGGCAAGCCGTGGAGCGCGGTGGATGCCGACCGGCTTCAGGTCCTGGCGTCGGGACGCGACATCGACATCGCCTTCACCGCCGCGACCGAGCTTCGCCACCGCGGCCTGATGACGGACACGGCCGTCCGGACGTCGGATCAGGGACGCCTGCTCTAGCGCGCGAACGCCAGCCGGAGCTGACGGCGACTGATCTGAAAAGAAAGGGAAATGGTGGACGCGACAGGGATTGAACCTGTGACCCCCTCGATGTCAACGAACTGCGCTCTGATCGAAAACCAGACGACGATTGAGATCTGAGCCCTTCTCGTGAGCGAATAATGTCGATAGTGGCGACCCTTTTCCATGCATTTCTGGTTAGTTTCTGGTTAGCGCTGTCAGCTCCCATTTTTTGCGAACCGCCCCCCAGCCCGCCAGTGCAATGGAAGCGGCGCAGGCCAGCCACATCTGCAGTCACCATGTGGCGGCATGATCGGAGACCGTACCACTTCGCATAAGCGCGAAGAGAATATCTGCCCTCCTATCGGGGCACCGGCTAAGCGCATGGCGAATAGGCCCGACCACTCTTCCAACTCGCTTGCTAGGTCGCCTATGCGCCAGCAGCGGACCTTTGGATCCAGTCGAAAACCTGACGTTGACGCGAGGACAGATCGAGCGTCGATCACCTCTTCGACGCTAGCCCGAGGGTCAACGACAGCATGGCGAGACAGACCGCGCTCGAAAGTACGAGAGCGAGCGTCACCGAGACATCCAGCGCCAGTGCGAAAACCACTGGCGCCCCGGCCTGAAGGTAGCGGGCCGGCGTCAGCACCATCGCCTGACGGACGGCATAACGGTCCGGCCCATATATCTGGAGCGGTAAGACGCCCGACGCCACGGACAGCAGGCCGTTCCCGAGGCCTTGACCGATAGGCAGCAAGACCACGGCCTTGCCCGCCGTCGCGAGCGCCGTGAGAGCGCCGACGGGGTGAAAAAGGCAGGCTAGGCGCACGGTCGTCAGCGGATGGGATTTATGGAGCACGACGAGGTCGAATACCCGCGCGACGATCGCGCTCATCGCCATCAGTCCCGCGGCCCACGGCGCGTCCGTCGTTGTCATGCCGAGGCCCGCCAGAATGCGCGGGAGGTGCGCCCCCATAGCGGTTGAGACCACCCAGGCCCCCGAGAACAAGCCAGCGAGCTGAAGCATCTTTCGGTCCCACACGATGCAATCAGCCTTCGCGGTTTCCGCAGAAACGTCGCCGCCCCTCAGTCGGCGCGGCACGAGGGCGAGGGTCAGGGGCAGGCACAGCAGGAGATGAGCCAGAGCCCAAGAGCCACAGGCGAGGCGCCAATCTCCGGCTTCCAGCAGCGCCCGGCTTATCGGCCAGCCAAGCCCTCCGCCGAGCGCCCCGATAAGGGATACGGCGGTGATCCCCCGGCGCGCCTCGGTCCCTCGAAGTTCCACAAGGATGGCGAACGCCGTGCCGTAGAGACCTGAGCCCATGCCGACGCCGAGGAGCGTGACTCCAAGCCAGAGCCCGAACGGGCCCCGAGCAGTACACATGACCAGGAGCGCCACGGCGAAGGCGACATGAGCGAACGCCTGGACAGTGCGTCCGCCGCGTTTCTCGATCGCTCGCCCCGCGAAGGGCGTAAGAACGGCCGAGAGGAGAAAGGCCGCGGAAAGCGCGGCGAAGAGGCGGGCCGGCTGTCCACCCGCTGCGTCGGCCATCGGATCCGCAAGGACCCCCAAGAGATAATAGCTCGAGGCGAAGGCGACCATCTGGCCGAAACCGAGCGTCGGAACGAGGAGCCAATTGCGCATGCCGCGCAGTCGCCTGCTTGTGGCCGCCAAGGAAGCGACTTATCGACATCGGGGTGTTCGAAAATCTCACAAGCCCGAGGGGGCTGCCCTCCCTCAACGCCCTGAGGGCGTTTGAAGCGATGGCGCGATTAGGCGGCGCCACCCGCGCGGCGGCTGACCTACACGTGACACACAGCGCCGTCAGTCGGCAGGTGAAGGCGCTGGAGGCATGCTTAGGCGTGCGCCTGTTCGAGGGACCCAGATCACGTCTACAACTGACCGCCGCAGGCCGCGAACTGCTCGCAGGGCTCACGCCCGGTTTTGATGCGCTCAGCGAAGCCGTCCGTCGCGTGCGTGTGCGCGCAGGCGTTACTATCGCCATCCACAATAGTCTGGCCGTGAAGTGGCTCATTCCGCGACTCGGAGACTTTGAACGGTGCCACCCCGACCTGACCCTCGAACTTTCCGATTTGCCCGTGGAGGCTGTGCGTGCGCGAGACGCTGACCTGGTCGTCCGCCTGCTCGACGGTCCCCGGCTGCTCGATCCCGAGGTCCATCCCCTCGCGGAGAACCGGGTCGGCGTCGTGGTCGCCGCCGGGCTGGAGGATCGGTTGGCGGAGTTGCCGCGACTAGTGGCCGCCAGTCACGCGCGCGGATGGACGGACTGGGAGCAGGCCACAGGCATCGCCGTCCCCCATGATCGAACCCGATCGTTCTCCCATCTCCATCATGTGCTAGACGCGACGGTTTCCGGACTAGGAGCTGCGGTGCTGCCTTGGCATCTCGTGGTTGACGCCGTTCGAAGCGGAGAGCTCGTTGCGCCCTGGGGCTTTATTCCCGATGGTGGCCAGCTGGTCGCCGTCGGATCAGAACATGCTTCGGCCGCAGTCCGCCGGACCATTCTCTGGCTTCGCGCCCAGGGAAGCGGCGAGCCCGCCTCCAGTGAGGACGCGAAGTAGGAGCGGCTTGGTTGCGCCACTAGCGGTAATCCTGATCCCGCCTGAGAGCAGACCTCGTGACTTAACGTGCCAACCCGCCGCTAGGGTGACCAAGATCAGCGACATTTCGTGTGGTTAAGAAGAGAATTTCCATACGACACAGCCATCGGTTAGCTTTGCTGCATGTCGGGGCAAGAAACCAACACTACGGCTGAAGTGCCGCATATCCGCCTGCTGACCATCAAACGGTTTCGCGGGATAGAGGAACTGACTTGGCGTCCAGCCAAGGGTGTCAACGTGATCCTGGGTGGTGGGGATGCCGGGAAGACCACCATCCTCGAAGCGATTGCCTTGCTGCTCAATCCGACCAACGCGACCGGTTTGAGCGACTCCGACTACTGGCAACGCAACCACGAAAACGGCTTCGAGATCAGCGCGACGATGTCGTTGCCGCTCGCGACCGGTATTGCAGAACAGCGCAAAGCTGCTTGGCCTTGGGAGTGGGATGGGGAGAACGCGAAGCTCCCCGCATTGGTCGCTGACGACCCACCGCCGACCGACCTCGTCTATTGTGTGCGCGTGGTTGGCACCCCGGACTTCGAACTCGTCTACGAAGTTAGCCAGCCCGACGACACGTTTGATCACTTCTCCGTCGCCGTGCGCCGCAAGATCGGCGTGGTCCGATTGACAGGTGATGATCGCAACGACCGCGATCTTCGGCTGGTTCAAGGCTCCGCTCTAGAGCGTCTTCTCAACGACAAAACACTCCGAGCGAAACTCGGCCAGAAGGTTGCGGAGAGCGATGTCGAGGATGCCCTCAAGCCCGAGGCAGAACAGGCCTTGGATGACCTCGACGATGCGTTCGTGAAGCGCAACCTGCCAAGTGGCTTGGGATTAGGCCTCGTGGGTGGCCCCGGTTTTTCGCTAAGCGCATTGGTCGGCCTGACAGCTGAGAAGAATGAGGTCGAGCTTCCACTATCCTGATCTTCCCCCGTAAAAGTGGA
>NZ_JZRG01000055.1:0-7791 GCF_000964075.1 Brevundimonas sp. KM4
ATCGACGCTATTGGCGCCAATGACTGATGGAGCGAGGGGACGATCAGCCAAATCCCGTCTTGAAGACCACGCTCTCGGTCTCATCCGTGGTGACGAAAATCACGCGAAGACCGAGATCGTTCTGATCATGATGGAGGGCCATGAAGCCGTAGTTGTGGTCCGCCCAATTAGCGTTCGTCCAAGCGAGCGCGTCCATTGCATGATCCTCGTCGTCGCAGTCCAGCACGCACCAGTAGGCGGGGCTGGCCCGATCAACGTGGGGCCATGAAACATCCATGACCTCCAGAAGGAGGTGGTGATGGAAGCCTGCCTCGCCCATCGCCGCGCCGCCGTCGTCACGAAGAGCCTCCCAGACGGCGGCGAGGGTCGAAAGCATCTGCGCGAGCGATGCTGCTCCCACCTCGTCCGAAGAACCGCAGATTTGCCGATGAAACTGCCGCGACATCACTTCACCACGCGGTATTGCGGCGCCTTCGGCAGCGCGGCCTTCGGATGACCACGGCCCGGCTTCTCCTCGGGAGCACCGCCCTTTACCTTGGTGTCATCGATCCAGCGGCGGTAGCAGGTCACTCCCGCCCACTCGCCGGAAGTCTCCAGCACCGGCCCCTCCCACCCCGCGATCCGCCGCTTGCTGTGCCGATAGTGGCCCGAACGGTCGTGCGGCGAATGCCCGGCACCGGTCGATTCCCCACGGGGATAGATCGCCCGACCCCCGACGTAGACCTTCTTGGTCAGATGGATGACCTTCATAGGCTCAACGGCGCGCTCTCCACGCTTCACGCGGGCAGCAGAGAACTTGGCCACACCACTCGGCGAGGCCGCCATGATGTGTTGCACGTTCGTATTGGCGAGCAGTTCCAGTCCCGACGCCGCGATGCCAATGACCCCCCACGCCGCGAAGCTACGGGCAAATTCTCCCGTGAACGCGATCCACCGATTAGGTTCAACAGAGAGTTGACCGGTAGCGTCGTAGAAGCAGATGGCAACATTCAGCGTGCCATTGACGTCGTTGAACGTCACGATACAGGTGCTTTCCCTCATATCGAAAACGATGGCCGCGCGTTGCTGGCCAATCTTGGTCAAGTTCATGAGGATGCTCGACACAGGCGGCGACTGGAGTTGGCTGGCGTCCTCGGGAAAGAACTCGGCTGCGCCGTCCATCAACAGCTTCCCGAAGTGGTAGCTGGCGCACGTCACGAGAGGCTCGAGATACTGCGGCTGGTGGCGCAGCGGAGCGATCTTCTCGACCCACCCGGGGCCGTGGAAATTGTATCCCTGACCCCGGTAAACGGCCTCAATCATCTCGTGATAGGTCTTGTTCACAGCGGCTCCTTCAGCAGTTGGTGACGAGCTAAAGGGTAGCGTTCCGGTAGGCGTGTGCCGGGGACCGCAGAAGTGCCGCAGATCGTTGAAGTATTTGAAGAAATGGACATCGCCGAGGTCAGCGACGTCCGCACAGTCGGCGCGGTCTACTGGTCGTTCCCAGCCGCGCAGCGGCAGGGGCTTTGTGACGACATCAACCTCGCGGCCGCGTCCAGCTATACGGTCGAACGACAACGCGAGCAGATAGCCAAGCTTGCCACATGGTGTTGTTTCGAGGTTCGGTGTGAGGTCGCCGTCCAGTTCGACCCATGGCTCGGTCTGTCTGATGACGAGCGAGGGCGGCTCGCCCGCTTTCTCCAAGGCGATTTCGACGCGGCGGTGATCGTCGCCCACGATGCCTTAAACCGGTGGCGCCCTAACAAGGGCTTGGAAACCCTGCTCCGAAGCACGAGAACGCTGCGCGTCTACCCGCCAAGCGATCTCGTCGATCACTTCATCTGGAACAGGCATTGGAAGCAGCAGTCAACAGCGCGCGCTGCGGCTCGGCGCGCTCGAACTCGCTACCGGCCGATCTTGGATGGGAAGCAGACAGCCGCCTACAGAGCCTATGTGCAGAAGCGGATCGAACGTTGGCCGGATTGGGAGAGCCTAACACGACAACAGAGGGCAGAGCGGTTAACAAGCGTCGGGGTCAGAACAATCACTGGCTTGCGCTTCAACGTCGAGCGGCTTCGGGACTTCGAGGAAAGTTTGGGCTTCGGCCGGGGCACCACCATCACGCCGGTGGGGGCCGAGGACTGAACCTCGCGTTGCCACTGGTCCCCAACCTCTGGAGTTCGGCGGCCTGTGCGCGGAGCCGCGCGATGAGTATCTCCTGACGCTGCGCCAACCAGTCCTGTGGGAGTTCACGGCGTTTCCAGCGTTCAAGGTCATCCATGGGAAACAGGAGATCATCGTCGTTCATCGCCGCGCCTCCGGCTTCAACCAGAGCACCGCCCACGCCACCCTCGCCGCCAGCATCAGGCGGCCTTCACGCCACAGGGTCTGGAAGAGTTCGACGAGCGCGTCCGCCGAGGGGCCGCGCCCTGAGCGGAGGCAAAGGTAGTTCTCTGCGCGGCCGAGCCATGCGCTGCTGAAGTGGCGATACGAGTCGGTCAGGCCGAGGCGTTGAAAGTGGTGATAGATGTCCATACCGGAGGTCTCCTTTCCGGTATTTATCCAAACCCGTCGCCCCTAAGCCTCTGTATCTCGCTCGTTCCAGTTCATGTTCCAGAGGCTCGCCACCTGACGGAGCCGCTTTGTCGCTCGCTCCTTGAGTTCCGGCGACAGGTGGCTCGATGCCGTCTGGGCCAGCCGCGTGATCTCCCGCAGGTCCGACGCCGACCACGCGTTCGTCACTTCGTGGCTCACTAACGCAAGCGAAGCCAAGATCACTCCGCAGTAGGCTTCTCGCGTGACCGCGTTCTGGATGACTGCCTGATCCTCCATCAGGATCAGATCGACGGCGTAGTCCGACGTCGCCTTGAACTGCGGCGGCGACGCTTTCACGATTTTTGTGGGGATGGAGTCGAACAGGCCCATGCAATCGGCCTTACAACCTGACCGACCCGTGGTCTATGACTGCTGGCGGGAGGGCCACAATGTTCGGTAGCAAAGACAAACAGACCCCGGGCCTGAAGATCGCGAACAGCTTCGATATCTACGAAGTGGAGCGGTCGCTGACAGGGGAGTGGCTGACGCTCGCCCTGTCCCGGTTCGAGCAGAATTATACCAGCCGTCATGACCGGAAGGATTGGGACTTCCCGACAGCCATAGGCGTCGTCCATTTCGAGACGGGAACTGACTTCGCCGTCCCGGCCCAACTGACCCTGATCGAGGATGAGGCGGCTGAAAGGGGTAAGACCGGCGTAGCCCACTACAACAGCCGCAACGACGGCAAGGGCGGCACCGAGATAATCATCTTGGAGGTCGCCGTGAAAGACGCGGACGGCAAGATCGCCAAGGCCCTTCAGGACGCCTTCACGTCGGCCGCGATCAGCGAAGAGCGATTCGTCCACGTCAGTTTCAGGCGGGCCAAGATGGACCCAGCCGAGTTCATCCCCGAATTGATCAAGAAACGCTACGGCGCCTATCACGACCTCATCGAGATCGACATCAAGCGTCGGACCCATCTGGCCAAAACCCCCGCTTGGTCGTGGCTCTGGAAGCGAGAATACTGATGGCCTCGTTCACGCTTATCACGCAGGGCATCACGGTTGGATACGCCGAAGACGGGTTCTTCGCGCGGGGCACGACCGACAACTTCCGTTGGAACGACCGGGGCGATTATGTCCACGGCGAACATCTCCCGAGGTTCACAGGCGAGGTCGTCGAATGGCGGATCGACAGCAACCCGATGACCCAGTGGGATCAGTATGCCTACTTCCTCCCGCCCGAAGAGAAGTCGAAACGCGAGGACATGCTGAAGGCGTTCTGGGCAGATCACCGAGAACCCTTCGCGAGACTTGAACGCGGCCGATACGTCGATGGCGGCGGCGCCCCTGTCGTCCTCTATATCAGCGTTCCGGCAGACCCGAGCATGACCAGTTTCATCATGTCGCTCGTGATGGCCGAGAAGGAGATGCACATCCACAGCGGCGGGTGGAATTTCCTGCATGACGACAGGCCCGCACCGGCCGTGAGCCACGCCGGATGGCAGGAGCGGTTCGAGCCAGCGTTCTCCAGCGACATGCCGATCTTGAGGATCAAATGAGGAGCAAGACCCGCATAGACCCGGATTGGGTAGAGACCGACCCGCACGCCCGGATCAAACGGGACCATGGTGCCATCCTGATCGAGCGGCTGAACAAGCTTCAAGCGGCCGGATACCGTATCGACCTGCAACGTAGCATCGACGCCGGTGACATCCCGCTTTTCCATCCGAACAAGAAGATGCCGAGGTTGGCCATCTGGGACGATGGGCTGGTCAACGACATGTATCCGAGCGATTTCAGAGATCGGGACCACGCCCGCACGATCTTCGAGCCGGAGGACTTCCAAGGGTTCAACCAGTTTGTCGCCCGCGTGCCCGCCCCGAACTGGATCGAGCAGATCAGGATCAGCACGGTCGAGGAAGCCTTCTACGTCATCCTCGCATGGTCGTTGTTCCTTGGGTTCATTTTCGCCTTCAGCAACATCGGCGAACGGGTGTGGGATTGGCTCAGGCAGAGCATGGCGCAGGATGTCGGCGGATCGGCCGTGACGGACGACCTCCGCAAGGCTTGGCCGGATGAGTTCATCGCCGAAGTTAAGTCCGCCGTTTTGGTCGTGGACCGCGAGCGCGCAGAAGATCGCCTGTCGGCGTTCGGGGGCAGCCGTGAGGACGCGAGACAGGACGCCGGGCACCTCGTCATCGAGCCTCACAAGCGATTCCGTGGCCCACCCGAGAAGGCCATCACGCATCGGCAGTCTCCCACGACAGGGGCTTCGAGCACTGGCGCAAGAGCGGCGCGGCCCGTTTTGAGCGGCGCATCGAGTTGTTGGCTCAGCGCAAGGACGGCAGTCCTGTGAATATCGAGCTTTGGATGTCGGTGACCCACATTCACGGCGTCCGACACATTCACTCCAACGTCCGCGACATCACCGAGCGGAAGCAGAACGCGGCAGAGCTTCTGGCGGCCAAGGTCGAAGCTGAAGCCGCCAACAAGGCCAAGTCCACCTTCCTCGCGAACATGAGCCATGAGCTTCGCACGCCCATGAACGGGGTGGTAGCCGTGGCCGATCTGCTGGCGAAGACGGGTTTGAACCCTCAGCAGTCCGAATTGGTGTCTATCATCCAGTCCTCCTCCGGGCAGCTTCTTCGCCTTGTCGGAGACATTCTTGACCTTTCTCGGATCGAGTCCGGGGAGATGGTGTTGGTCAGCAGCCCAATGTCTCTCCGCGATCTGATCAGGGAGGTGACGGGTGGACTGGAGGTCGCCGCGTCGGAGAAGCACCTGTCGCTCAGCGTGAGCATCGACCCGGCGGTCAGCGAGCAGGTCGAGGGCGACGCCACCCGTCTGAAGCAGGTGCTGACCAACCTCGTGTCCAACGCCATCAAGTTCACCGAGAGCGGCTCGGTGACGGTGACGGTGAGGCGAGCCGGAGAAGACGTGCGCTTCGAGGTCCATGACACGGGCATCGGCTTCAGCGAGGAGCAGCGCGCCGTCATCTTCGAGCGGTTCCAACAGGCTGACGGTAGCATCACACGCAAGTTCGGGGGCACCGGGCTTGGACTGGCGATCTCTCGCGAACTCGTCGCCGTGATGGGTGGCGAACTGGACTGCTGTGGATCGACGGGCGAAGGGGCGAGCTTCTGGTTCACTCTGCCGCTCAGGCCCGTGGCGACGGTTGCGGCGCCGGTCGAAAATGCGGCTGAAGTCCACACGACCAACAGCCGGGCACTCGTGGTTGACGACAATGCCACCAATCGCCGGGTCGCCGAACTGCTGCTTCAGTCAGTCGGCGCCGACGTTGTTTCCGTGGAGGACGGTCAACAGGCGGTCGATGCCTTCAGACGCGAACGCTACGACGTGATCCTGATGGACATGATGATGCCGGTCATGGATGGCCTCGCGGCCACGAAGGCAATCCGGCGCATCGAGGCCAAACAGCGTCTGCGTCACACGCCGATCATCATGCTCACGGCCAGCAGTCTGCCGGAGCACATCACGGCCAGCATGGACGCCGGAGCAGACCTTCACCTGCTCAAGCCGATCAACGCCGCCGCCCTGTTCGACGCACTAAACGTGGTTGGGAACGCTGAATCCGACGAGAACGAGCGTCCAGACGCGCACGCCGACGGGTAGTCGGTGAGCGGAGCGATGTGAGGCAGTCGCAGCATTTCCCGCCGCGCTACACGCACGATCTCCAACCGCGTGGCGCGAGCGGCGTCGATCAAGTCGGCGTCTCCGATGGCCGGGACTTCCTCGGCCGCCCCTTCTTGCGTGGCTCGCGCCCAGCCTTTTTGGCATCCTCGGCTCGCTTTTCGCTTCGCTTCAGAGACTTCCGCTGAAGGACTCTCCCGTCCGCCAGCGTCACCATCTCTGGCTCCTTCCGTCCGCGTCGTTTACCTTCGCCCGGCAGCGGGGGCAGGTTCATGATGCCAGCCTCACCGAGGGGCACCAGTTCGACCCTCCCAACTTCGGAAGCCATGAGCTTGGCGGCCAGACGCTCGGCCTGTTCCTTGGCGTAGAGGTAGATGTCGTAAGCTTTGTCGTATTCGGGGTTCCGAATGGCTCCACGCATTACGAACTGGAGCACATCTTCGTCCTCTCGCGCGATACGGATGTCGTCGTCGCTCAGGTTGAACACCGCTTGTAGCGGCGCATCGTCGTCCGTCCTGCCGCTGCTGTAGATCAGCGCACATGCCTTGGCCTCGCGCCATGTGTTGAGGCCCGCCACCCGAGGCAGAATTGACTCTCCAGATATGCGCCAGTCGAGCAGCTTCATCACCTCGGGGTTGCCCGACCAGAACTCGATGTGAGGTGCGTGCGCTCCGAGCCAATCGGCTACAGCCTTCAGTCTCTTGCGGCCTTCCGGCTGGTTCCACAGCCACGTCGAAGGCCGGTGACCCTGTGTGAAGTAGTGGATGTTGATCGACGGAGTGCCCGACCTCTGCATGGGCAGCGGCTCAGGAATGAGGCGGACCTTTTTGGCGAACCAGTGCTTCAGCACCTTCGCGCCCAAGCTGGTCTCGTAAGAGGCGCCCGCAATCTGGATCGACGAGAACCCTTCCAAGTCGGCTGGCGTCCAGATGGACCACCACGACATCTTGTTTTTCAGGCCCCGGAACGACCTGATATCGACGAGCACGCCGGAGGGCCGATAAGCCAGCCGGATCAGTTCCTCGATAGGGGCCAGCGCGGGATTGTTCTTCGTCTCGAAATAGCTGGGACGCGGCCCGACCGGTTTGAGGACGCGCCACTTGGCATGGCCGAAATCGTCCAGAGCGAAGAGACTCTCGAAGAGAGCCTCGGTTCCCTTCACCACAACCTTGCCGCTCTGGACGCTGTTCGGTGCCTCGTCGATACGGGCGTGCCATCCACGAAAGCCCGCAAGGTCTTCAGCCATCATGGAGACGTGGGTCAGCATGACGACCGCGTGGTGGTGGCTGCCATCTCGGACAGCCGCCAAGGCTTCTTCGATCTGCCGATTGATCTTCCGCTTGGGCTTGATGTCGGCGTGGATAGTGAAGACGGGAAGCGAGGAATTCGCCTTGCGGAACTCAGCAGCCTGTTCCTCGATCAGGGCCTTTGTCGGCATGGAGAAGAGGTAGAGGCCCGGCACGCGCAGGGCGTCCTCGCGCATCCGCGTAGTTTTTCGACAGCCGGGAGGCCCGGTCAGAACCCTGATCTCGACGGGAGTCGGATCAGGGATTGCTGGTTCCTCGGTCTCAAGAGGCATCCCCCTGTCCTTTCCCCGTCTGTCATTGGCGCCAATAGCGTCGAT
>NZ_JZRG01000056.1:0-268 GCF_000964075.1 Brevundimonas sp. KM4
GAGAACCCTCGGGCAAGAACCGGATCTACCGGCTCTATCGCGAGGAAGGCCTGACGGTGCGCAAGCGCCGCTCACGTCGTCGCGCCATGGGCACGCGCGCGCCGATCCTGGTCGAGGCCAGGCCGAACGCCCGCTGGTCGCTGGACTTTGTGCACGACCAGTTCGCCACGGGCCGCCGCTTCCGCATTCTCAACGTGGTCGACGACGTCACCCGCGAGTGCCTGGCGGCGATCCCCGACACCTCGATCTCGGGACGCCGCGTCGCGCG
>NZ_JZRG01000057.1:0-1121 GCF_000964075.1 Brevundimonas sp. KM4
CACCTATCCGCGCCTGACCGACATGGTCGGAGGCGGGCCGTTCAATCTGAAGGCGGGGGATTGGACCGATGACACCGCCATGGCCTTGGCGCTCGCCGACAGCCTGGTCGAATGCGGCCGGTTAGACGAGCAGGACCTGTTGGCGCGCTTCTCGGACTGGTGGCGGAACGGGACCTATTCCTGCACCGGCTTCTGCTTCGACATCGGCACGACGACGGCTCAAGCCCTGTCGCGCTGGGAGCGCACGAAGGCGGATCATTGTGGTTCGTCGGATCCGAACACCGCCGGGAACGGCTCGCTGATGCGGTTGGCGCCCGTCGCGATCCGCTACCATGATGACCGAGATGCCCTGCGTGACGCTGCGGCGCGACAAAGCCGAACGACGCACGCTGCGCCTGAGGCGGTCGATGCCTGTGTTCTGTACGCCGAGATGATCGCCGATGCGATCGCCGGGGCGCGTCGGACACAGGTGCTGGCGCAGCGCGCGGGTGCTTGGTCAGGCACGATCGCGGCGATCTCGGCGGGGTCCTGGCGGAATAGGCCGCGGGCGGAGATCAACGCCTCAGGCTATGTTGCGCATAGTCTGGAAGCCGCGCTCTGGTCCGTTGGCCGCACGGCGGACTATCGGGGCTCCGTTCTCCTGGCCGCGAACCTCGGCCAGGACGCCGACACCACGGCTGCGATCGCAGGTCAGCTGGCCGGGGCGTTGAGCGGTGTGGAGCGACTGCCTGCGGAATGGGTGGATCGGCTGGCCTGGAAGGATCGGCTCGTGGCGGCCGCCCAAAGTTTGCTGGCGCCCTAGGGCGGCGGAACGACGGGAGGTTGGCGCTGATTGTAGCTAAGGAAGTTGGCGATCGTGGCGTCCAGATCCGTAAACTCCGCCGAACCGGACACGTCGTTCTTGCAGACAATGTCCTGCGCTATCTCCGCCAGCGTATTGGGGCGGATTTGCTCCCACACGCCGTCCGAGGTTTCCCTCGAGATGAACTGGCCGGAGATCTCGGACCTGACTACCGAGACGGCCCTGATGCGCCCATTGCAGTCGTATTCTGACCGCTCGATCTGTCGCTGAACATACTTCGTTTGCCCGTAGGCCTGGGTCACATAGGGAACCGCAAAGG
>NZ_JZRG01000058.1:0-1598 GCF_000964075.1 Brevundimonas sp. KM4
GCCTCCTCCGCCTCCTCCGCCTCCGCCTGTGCCGTCATCGATGGCGCCGCAAGATATTGTCGTCACAGGCTCCCGGATCACGCGATCACCGGGCGCCCCGACGTCGCCCGGCATGATGACGCCGCCTCCCGCCGAGACCGAACGCTATCCGGATGCAACGCCCAATCCGGTGAAGCGGACCAGCGATCAGCCGGTCTCGACCTTCTCGATCGACGTCGACACGGCGTCCTATTCGAACGTGAAGCGCTTCATCGACGAGGGGCGTGCGCCGCCCAAGGATGCGGTGCGGGTCGAGGAGCTGATCAACGCCTTCGACTATGACTATGCCCGGCCGACCAGCCAGACCCGGCCCTTCGCCATCACGACGGCGGTCGCGGCCTCGCCCTGGGCTGACGGGCGCCAGATCGTGCACATCGGCCTGCAAGGTTATGAACTGCCGACGGGCGAGCAGCGGCCGCTGAACCTGACCTTCCTGGTCGACGTCTCCGGCTCGATGGGCAGCCCCGACAAGCTGGATCTGGCCAAGAAGGCGATGAACCTGGCCATCGACCGGCTGAGGCCGCAGGACACTTTGGCCGTCACCTATTACGCGGAAGGCGCCGGCACGACCCTGCAGCCGACCAAGGGCGACGAAAAGCTGAAGATGCGCTGCGCGGTCGCCAGCCTGAAGGCCTCGGGCGGCACGGCCGGGGCGAGCGGCATGACCAACGCCTATGACCAGGCCCAGGCCAACTTCGCCCGCGACAAGGTCAACCGCATCCTGATGTTCACCGACGGCGACTTCAACGTCGGGGTGACCGACAACAAGCGGCTGGAGGACTATGTCGCCGACAAGCGCGAAACCGGCATCTATCTCTCGGTCTATGGCTTCGGGCGCGGCAACTATCAGGACGCGCGGATGCAGACCATCGCCCAGGCGGGCAATGGGGTGGCGGCCTATGTCGGGAACCTGAGGGATGCGCGCCGCCTGTTCGGACCGGCCTTCGACAAGGGCGCCTTCCCCATCGCCGACGACGTCAAGATCCAGGTCGAGTTCAATCCCGCCCGCGTCGCCGAATGGCGGCTGATCGGCTATGAGACCCGGCTGCTGAACGAGGAAGACTTCAACAACGACCAGATCGATGCGGGCGAGGTGGGATCGGGCGCCAGCGTCACGGCCCTGTACGAGATCACCCCCGTCGGCGGGCCGACGCAGATCCCCGACAGGCGCTATTCCGACAACCGTATCGGGGTCGGCGGCGGCGATCCGAACGGGGAGATCGGCTTTATCCAGGTGCGCTACAAACAGCCGGGCCAGAGCCGCTCGGAGCTGATCCAGCAGCCGTTGACCAACCGCGCGGGCGGGCCGGTCAGCGCCCAGCCGCCGGAATCGACGCGATGGGCCATCGCGGTAGCCGGCTTTGGGCAGAAGCTGAGGGGCGATCCGTGGATGACGGCCGACTATGGCTGGGACCGGATCATCGATCAGGCGCAAGGGGCCAGGGGCGAAGACCCCTATGGCGACCGGGCCGAGTTCGTCCAGTTGGTGCGAGCGGCCCAGGGCCTTCCCACTATGCGGACGCCCTGACCGGAACCGCCACGCTCGCGGCGGGGTTTCC
>NZ_JZRG01000059.1:0-1453 GCF_000964075.1 Brevundimonas sp. KM4
CCACCAAACCGAGGGAGGATCAAAATCTGTTCCTCAAGCTACGGGAGCGCCGGAGCCGACAAGGTACCGCGATAGCTCATGCGATGAGAGGCTTCTCCGACATCACGGATCCCTCTGTCGTCAGCAAATATCTTCTGTCGCATCTGATCGGCCTATCAACGCTAGCCTGCGACGGCGTGCCTGCATCAATTCTTCGAAAATCAATTCCACTGGTAACGGCTGGTGCGTTGGCTGCGGCGAAGCCTTGATTGGGATTGATGCGCCTAGCGAGCGATTAACTACAGCTTGCTGCTGGTGACTAGCGTACAAGTCACTCACGGCAGTTGGAAGCGGATGCTTGAAATGCGCCAGAAGCGGTCATTCGCTGCCCTCCATATACTCGACACTCGCGGCCTGACCTCACCTCGAAAAACAATGATCGAGAGTTGCAAAGATCATTGATAGGAGGCATGAGGCCCTAGGGCAGGAGGGGCCCGATGCGACGCTCGATACAACTGGACGCTGATAGGCGTCGGGTGCTCGTCACCAATGACTTCGGCGACCACGCAGTGTTGTCGGCCGCCGAGCATGAGGCCCTGACGTCTGACGCCCTCCTTCTCGGACACCCGCGCCACGCAGACCTCGAGGCGCGCGCCCTGCTTCATGACACGCCCCGCGAGCATTGGAGCGATCTGGAAACCGCTGTTTGAACAGTTCAGCTTCGATGGATAGCGCGAACGTCAGCCAAAGCGCGATAGGATCCGACATCCGCAGTGTCACCATCCCTTTCGATGTCGAGATAGAGTTTGTTTCCTCTCTAGCTAACTGATTTGTTCGCGCCCGACGTCATCGACGCAGGTCAGAACGCGCTGGTCCACGCACCACCCACAGGCCGCCATAGACGAAGGCAAGGCCTGTCAAAATAGCTGCCAAACCTGAGACTTCCGAAAGGCTGGCGCCCATGGCGTTCAGGCGAACAAAGGCCTGAACGGCAGCGGTGGACGGTGAAAAATGCGCGAGCCAGACGAGACCTTCAGGCATCATGAAATGCGGCCACGCAGCGCCTGACAGGAAGAACAAGGGCGCGGAAGTGCCGACCAGAACCTGCAAGACCCGTTCATGGCGATCGAAAAGCGCGCCCAGAAGCAGACCCACAGCGGCGACCGCCGCTGAAAATATGGGCGCCAGCAGTAGGACGCCGATCAGATTGCCTGCGCGGGGATAGTCCTGAAACCAGAACACGAAACCGAAATAGAAGAGGCTGGAGGCTGTCCCAATCGCCGTGAGCGCCAGCCACAAACCCAAGCGCGCGCTGCGTTTCAGCCTAGCCGCGCCGGTCTCTCGACGCACGGCTGTGATCACGCCGGCTCCCAGCAATAGCGTCTGCTGCAAGATGATCAAACTAACCGCCGGCACGGCGTAACCGCCGTAGCCCTCCGTCGGGTTGAAGAGGGAAACCTGCTTCAGGGTCGGC
>NZ_JZRG01000006.1:0-177451 GCF_000964075.1 Brevundimonas sp. KM4
CAGGGATTGGTGGAGCCGAGGGGAGTCGAACCCCTGACCTCGTCATTGCGAACGACGCGCTCTACCAACTGAGCTACGGCCCCGTTTCCAGCGTGGGATCGGGTTTCACAGGCGTGGCGGACATAGAAGGCGGGCGGGCGTGGTGTCAACGGGCTTGTGCGCGCAAAGCGCGCAGGTCGGATACGGCCGTTGTCGGAGCAGGGGCGAACAGGCTAGAAGCGCCGATCCAAGCAGGAGTTACCGTTCATGGGCTATGCGCTCGTCTGGTTGATCAACACCATCATCAGTCTGATGATCTGGTTCATCATCGCCCAGGCCATTCTGAGCTGGTTGGTGGCGTTCGATGTCGTCAACTATCGCAACCGCTTCGTCTATTCGGTGGGGACCTTTCTGGACCGGGTCACGGCGCCGCTGCTGGAGCCGTTTCGCCGCATCATTCCGAACTTGGGCGGCATCGACATCTCGCCCATCGTGGTGATCCTGCTGTTGCAGTTCATCAGCGTGCTGTTCAACCGCACGGCGGCGCCGGCCCTGATCCAGTTGCTCGGCTGAGGCGACACGCCGGGCGGAAATCTGATGCGAGAGGGTTGATCCGCTCTTGCGCCGCGCGCCTTCCTTTCTAAAGGTGCCCGCCCGACCACTTTCGACCACGGTTCATGACCACGATCACCACAGTCGCCATTCTGGGCGCCGGACAGATGGGCGCAGGCATCGCGCAGGCGGTCGCGCTCGGGGGCTATTCGGTTCGCCTTTATGACGTCGTCGCCGACCGGTTGCCGATGGCGCAGGGCGAGATCGCGGCCAGCCTGGCGCGTCATGTCGGACGCGGCCTGGTCGATCAGGCCGCCGCCGACGCGGCCCTGACCCGCATCACGACCAGCGACGGAATGGCCGAGGCCGTCGCCGGCGCCGATCTGGTCATCGAGGCGGCGCTGGAAGACGAGGCCGTCAAGAAGGCCATCTATGCCGAGGTGGTGCCGCACCTGGGGCCGCAGACCCTGTTGGCGTCCAACACCTCGTCAATCTCGATCACCCGCCTGGCGTCCTCGACGGACCGGCCGGACCGGTTCGTCGGCCTGCACTTCATGAAGCCGGCGCCGGTGATGAAGCTGGTGGAGATCATTCGCGGCATCGCCACCTCGGCCGAGACCCATTCCGCCGCCGTCGCCTTCGCCGAGAGCCTGGGAAAGACGACCACGGACGCCGAGGATTTTCCCGCCTTCATCGTCAACCGCATCCTGGTGCCGATGATGAACGAGGCCATCTTCGCTCTGTACGAAGGCGTCGGCAACGTCGCCTCGATCGACAAGGCGCTGCGCCTGGGCGCCAATCATCCGATGGGCCCGCTGGAACTGGCGGACTTCATGGGTCTGGACGTCGTCCTGGCCATCATGAACGTGCTGTATGACGGCCTGGCCGACAGCAAATACCGCCCCTGTCCGCTGCTGGTGAAATATGTCGAGGCCGGCTGGCTGGGCAGGAAGAGCGGACGCGGCTTCTATGACTATTCCGGCGCTGCGCCGGCGCCGACGCGATGAACCGGTTCGAGAGCTATTCCGACCTGCCCGGTCAGGCGACCATCGCCGCGCGGCCTGGGCGGACGCCTCGGATTCTGGCCTGCCTGGCCGGCGCGGCCTGGCCGCCTCTGTGGCTGACCCTGCCCTTCTGGCGGCCGCACGCCTATCTGCCGGGTCGCGACATGGACTGGCGGCTGATGGTGATGCTGATCGGCCTGATCACCGTGCCGCTGGCGCTGTATCGCGTGCTGAACGAGCGCAAGCGTGACGGCCGGCCCGGCACGCGGCTGGGCGTCGTCTGGCGCTTCATGATGTACGGCGGCCTGGCGGCGGCCCTGGTCCAGATCGTCGTCGCCCTGGGCATGAGCGTTATGGGCTGGTTCGAGGCCGGCGATGTGATTCAGGCTCTCGGTGCGACCGAGACCACCCTGCTGATCTTCGGCGTCGGCGGCCTGCCCATCGCCATAATCGTGGGCGTCAGCTACGCCCTGTGGGCCGGGTTATGCGCCGCCTTCATCGCCTTCGAGGCGCGGCCGGCGGTCAAAGACAGACTGGGCCTGATGCCCAAAGGCTGAGAAGCAGGGTTGGCATTCGCGCCTGACGCCTGAGTTCGAGGATTGGGGGATCCGAGAATGACCATGGACGACACGGACAAGGATGCGGCGGAAATCCTGTCGCCCGTCGCGGCGACCTCGCGCATCGCCAGCCTGGACGTCATGCGGGGGCTGGCGGTGCTGGGCATCCTGGCCGTCAATGTCGTCTCGTTCGGCCTGCCGGTCATGGTTTATCAGGACGCCAGCCTGAGCCCGTTTCCGGTCACCGGCGCCAACGCCGTAGCGCGCTGGACGATGGACGTCTTCTTCCACCAGAAGTTCATCACCCTGTTTTCGATGCTGTTCGGGGCCTCGATCTATCTGGTTGGGGGCGAGCGGGGCGATGCGGCGCGTGGCAAACTGCTGCGGCGCCGCCTGTTCTGGCTGGCGGTCATCGCCCTGATCCACGGCCTGGCCTTCTGGTATGGCGACGTGCTGCTGCTCTACGCCTGGTCGGGCTTGTTCGTGATGCTGTTGCGGTCGATGCGGGCGGGGACGTTGATCGGGATCGGCCTGGCGGTGACCCTGTTGCTGGGCGCAATGCAGGCGGGCGCGACCTGGCTGATGGTCGCCGGGCCGCCGGCGATCACCGAGGCGATGAACCAGGGCGGGCCGCATTACACCGCCGCCATGGTGACGGAGTCGATCGCCGCCTATCGCAGCGGCTGGACCGGGGCGATGGGCCAGAACATTCAGAACTGGCTGCTGCTGCAGGGCGCCAGCCTGACGATGTTCGTCTTCTCGACCGTAGCCCTGATGATGCTGGGTCTGGGCCTGTTCAAGGCCGGCGTGTTCAGCGGCCGGGCGCCCAACGGGGTCTATGTCGCCTTGATCGGCGTCGGCGGAGCCGTACTGGCCCTGCTGGGCGTGCTGGAATGGCGTGAAGCCATGGCCCCGGCCGGAACCCACCCGACGCGCGGCCTTGCGGAGGTCATCGCCTCCTTCCCCATCTTCGTCACCCTGGCCTATGTCAGCCTGATCGTGCTGGCGACGACGCGAGGGGCGGCCTGGATCACGGCGGCGCTGCGGCCGGTAGGTCAGATGGCCTTCACCAACTATCTGACCCAGACCCTGATCATGACCTCCATCTTCTACATGCCCTGGGGACCGCGCCTGTTCGGACGCGCCGACTATGTGCAGATGTGGGGCCTGGTCTTGGCGGTCTGGGCGCTGCAACTGATCTGGTCGCCACTGTGGTTGTCGCGGTTCAGCATGGGGCCGCTGGAGTGGGTTTGGCGCTGTCTGACCTATGGCCGGCGGGTGCCGATTTCAAAAGGCGGCTGACGGCGCTTTTATCGCAGGCGCGAAGCGATTAACTGAGGGCCATGGCCGCCCCGGATACTCCCGCCGAAACCTTCAAGCGCGCGCTGGGTCATGCCGCGCGGGCGCTCGCCGAACAGCCCGAGCTGGAGGTGGTGTTCGGGTCGGACGGGCCCAAGCTGTCGAACGGCGTCCTGACCCTGCCCCATCCGCCCCGCGATCCGTCAGGGCCCGAGAGCGCGTCCTTGCGCGGCCAGGCCGACCGGCTGGCGCTGCGTCTGGCCAATCACGATGCGGCGGTGAACAGCCGGATGCGGCCGGCGGACGTCAAGGCGGCCGAGGTGTTCGATGCGGTCGAACAGGCGCGCGTCGAGGCCTTTGGTTCGGAACATCTGGCCGGGGTGCGCGACAATCTGGGCGCCGCCCTGATCACGCGGCTGGAAAAGACCGGCGCCCTGCGCATCAGCGAGGCCGAGCGCGTGCCGGTGTCCGAAGCCGTGGCGCTTCTGGTGCGCGAACGGCTGACGGGGCGCCCCGCCCCCGACGGCGCCCGGGCCATGCTGGATCTGGTGCGCGCCAACATCGAGGCCAAGGCTGGGGCCAAGCTGGACGCCCTGGCCGGCACGGCGGGCGATCAGGAGGGCTTCGCGCTGAAGATGCGCGAGGTGCTGCGCGCGCTGGACCTCGACCCCGGCGACGGGCGCGGCGAGGACACGTCCGAAGATCCCGGCGACGAGGAACCGCATCCTCAGGACCCCGCGGCCGACGACGATCAGGACGAGGAGGAAGAGCAGGACGGCGGCGAAGGCTCTCAGTCGATGGAGGGCGACGCCGACGATCAGTCTTCCGAGCAAGAGCGTGAAAGCCGCCCCGAGGGCGCGCCCGCCGATCCCGACGGCGAAGGCGCCGACGACGGCCCGGAACTTCAGGAAGGCCAGCAGCCGAACCGTCAGCAGACGGCCGACGACGGCCGCGCGGTCGATTTCTACCGCGTCTTCACCACCGCCTTCGACGAGGTGGTGGACGCCGCCGACCTGTGCGACCCGGTCGAGCTGGACCGGCTGCGCGCCCTGCTGGACGGCCAGCTGGCCATTCTGTCCAGCGTCGTTTCGCGCCTGGCCAACAAGCTGCAACGCCGGCTGCTGGCGCAGCAGAACCGCTCCTGGGTCTTTGATCTGGAAGAGGGGATGCTGGACACGGCGCGCCTGACCCGGATCGTCACCGACCCGACCGCCCCCCTGTCGTTCAAGGCCGAGAGCGAGAGCCCGTTCCGCGACACGGTCGTGACCCTGCTGCTGGACAACTCCGGCTCGATGCGCGGGCGGCCGATCATGGTGGCGGCGGTCTGCGCCGACATCCTGGCGCGGACGCTGGAACGCTGCGGCGTCAAGGTCGAGATCCTGGGCTTCACCACCCGCGCCTGGAAGGGCGGACAAAGCCGCGAGGCCTGGATCACCGCTGGCAAGCCGCAAAATCCCGGCCGCCTCAACGACCTGCGCCACATCATCTACAAGGCCGCCGATGCGCCCTGGCGCCGGGCCAAGAAGAACCTGGGCCTGATGATGCGCGAAGGTCTGCTGAAGGAGAATATCGACGGCGAGGCCCTGCAATGGGCCCACGGTCGTCTGCTGGCCCGCACCGAACAGCGCCGCATCTTGATGGTCATTTCCGACGGTTCGCCGGTCGACGACTCGACCCAGTCGGCGAATGCGGCGCTTTATCTGGACAAGCATCTGCGCCAGGTGATCGCCGAGATCGAGGATCGCTCGCCGGTCGAACTGCTGGCCATCGGCATCGGCCATGACGTGACCCGCTGGTATCGCAGGGCCTTGACGATCGTGGATGTGGAACAGCTGGCGGGGGCCATGACCGAGAAGCTGGCCGAACTGTTCGAGAACGAGGGTGCGGCCGGTCCCACCCGTCGCGCCAAGCGAAAGCTGGCGGCATGAGTCGTTTCGGCCGGCTGGCCAGTGTCTGGATCGCCCTGTCGCTGTCGGCCTGCGCCGCCTCGCTGGGCGCGCCGCGTCCCTATCCGTTGTCGTCGGACGGCTGGACGCCCCGGGTCGCGGAACTGCGAAGCGTCAGCCTGGGCCTGCCCGGCGGCACGCAGTTGGCTGACGGCGTGACGTTCGCCGGCGGCCTGCAGGTCAGCGCCGCGCCGACCTCGCCGCTGCACAGCCTGTCGGACCTGAAGCTGACCGGCGACGGCGGTTTCGTCACGGTATCGGACACCGGTGATCTGGTGCGCGGCGACATTCGCCTGGACGTCCGGGGGCGGCTGATCGGCCTGGATCATTTCCGCTCGCGTCGGCTGACGCTTCAGGATGGCGCTGCGATTTCCGACAAGTCGGACGGCGACGCCGAGGGCCTGGCCATCATCCCCTCCGGCGATCTGCTGGTCAGTTTCGAGCGGCGTCACCGCATCTGGAACTACGGCCCGTTGTCGGCGCTGAAGACCCAGCCGTCGCCGGTGCTGTCGCCCGACTTCGCCTTCACCGAGAACGACGGGATGGAGGGTCTGGCCGCTGCCCCCGGCGGCTGGCGCGTCTCTGGCGAGGCCGGCGGCGTCTGGGATTGCGCGACAGCGAGCTGCACGGTCGTCAGCGCGCCGCCTGCAACCCCCATCCCCGACAGCGAATACCGCATCACCGGCCTGGATCGCGACCCGTCCGGCCCCGGATGGTTGGTGGTCCAGCGCCTGTACCGGGCGCCCATCGACATGCGCGCGCGCGTTCGCCGCATGGCCCCCGACGGAACGCTGGGGCCGGTGTTGATCGAGCTGAAACTGCCGGGCACCACCGACAACTTCGAAGGGATCGCCGCAGAGACGCGCAACAGCAGGACCCGCCTCTACATCCTGTCCGACGACAACTTCAATCCGGCCCAGCGCACCCTGATGCTGGCCTTCGACCTGCGCTAGGCGTCAGGCCGCGCCGGCCCACTGCGTCGGTTGCGAAGTCGATTCATCGGCTTGCAGGGCGCGCACGAAATCATCGCGCCAGATGCCGACATCGGTGGCGCGAACCACATCCATCAGGGCTTCCCATTTCCGGATCCGCTCGGCCAGCGGCATGGTCAGCGCCTTCTGGATGGCGTCCGACAGCTCCTCGCGACTGTAGGGATTGACCAGCAGCGCCTCGCCCATCTGTTCGGCCGCGCCGGCGAAGCGCGACAGGATCAGCACGCCGGGATCGTCCGGGTTCTGGGCGCAGACATATTCCTTGGCCACCAGGTTCATGCCGTCGCGCAGCGGCGTCACCAGACCGACCCGCGCCGCACGGTAGATGCCCGCCAGCTGATCCCGGCGATAGGTGCGGTTCAGATAACGGATCGGCTGCCAATCCATGTCGGCGAAGGCGCCGTTGATCCGTCCGGCCAGGGCGTCCAGCCGCGAACGAATGTCCTGATAGCTGTCGACGTCGTCGCGCGAGATGGGCGTGACTTGCAACAGGAAGACCTCGCCCCGCATCGAGGCGTTGTCGTGCAGGAATTGTTCGTAGCCCAGCAGCCGCTCTTCCAGCCCCTTTGAATAGTCCAGCCGGTCCACGCCCACGATCATCGACCGGAAGGCCGACGACGCCGCCATCCGGTCATAGGTCCGCGCGCCAAGCTGCGAGTTCCGCGCCGCCAGGAAACCATCCACGTCGATACCGATGGGGAAGACGCCGGTCTGGACCTTGCGCCCGAAACACTCCAGCCCGCCGGTCCCGTCCAATTCGCCCTGAGCCTCTGACACCACATAGTCGGTGAACAGATCGCTCCATTCCTGCGTATGGAAACCGATCAGGTCGAAGTCGAACATCGACTCCACCAGCCGCCGGTGGTGCGGCAGGGTCACCAGCAACTGCCGCGCCGGCCAGGGCGTGTGCAGGAAGAAGCCGATCCGGTTGCGAATGCCCAGGCGGCGCAGATCCCGCGCCATCGGGATCATGTGATAGTCGTGGATCCAGATCATGTCGTCCGGCTGGATCAGCGGCGCCAGGGCCTCGGCGAAACGTCGGTTCACCCGCTCATAGCCCTCGCCGTAGGACCGTTCGTACTGGGCCAGGTCGATGCGGTGGTGGAACAACGGCCACAGCGTCTTGTTGGCGTAGCCGTTGTAGTATTCATCGACATCCTGCCCCTCCAGATCGACGAGCCCTACGGTGACGCCGGCACGGTCCTCAATCTTCACCTCGCCGCTGTAGTGATCCACCCGCTCGCCCGACCAACCGAACCACAGGCCGTCGTATTTTCTGAGGGCGGCGGACAGGGCCATGGCCAGGCCGCCGGCGGACCCTGCGGCGGGGTCGGTCGAGGCCGAAACCCGGTTCGAAACAACGATCAGGCGGCTCATGACTTCACTTCACTCGGCGACCCCAGCCCCGGGGTCCAGACATTAACGCACATCGGTCCAAGAACGGCTCAGCAGCACGGCGCAATTGATGATGCCGACCAGGGAATAGGTCTGCGGATAGTTGCCCCACAGTTCGCCATCGTCGATCGAGATATCCTCGCTCAACAACCCTGCAGCCGTCCGCCGGCTCAGCATCTCCTGGAAGATGGTGCGGGCTTCCTCGATGCGGCCGTTCTGGTGCAGGGCTTCGATGAACCAGAAGGTGCAGAAGTTGAAGGCGGTCTCCGGCTCGCCGAAGTCGTCCGGCTCCACATAGCGGAACAGGTGGCTGCCCTTCTTCAGGTCGCGCTCGATGGCGTCGAAGGTGGCGACCTGACGCGGATCGTGGGCGTCGAGGAAGCCCAGGTCGGTCATCTGCAGCAAGGAGGCGTCCAGCTCGCGCCCGCCGAAGCTGGCGGCGAACCGGCCCTCATCGGGCAGATAGGCCTCCGCCTCGATCCGCTGACGGATGATTTGCGCCCGCTCACGCCAGAAGGCGGCCCGATCCGGCAGGTTCAGATGGTCGGCCGCCTTGGCCAGACGATCGCAGGCGGCCCAGCACATGACGGACGAATAGGTGTGGACCCGCGCAATGGTGCGGAACTCCCAAAGGCCCGCATCGGTCTGATCGTGCATGGCGAAGGCGCGCTCGCCGATGGCTTCCAGCGCGTGGAAATCCTCCAGCGTACCCGGACGCAGCAGCCGTGCGTCGTAGAAGGCCTGGACAAGCGGCAGCACGATCTGTCCGTAGACGTCGTGTTGCAGATGTTCGTGCGCCTGATTGCCGATCCGCACCGGCTTCATGCCGCGATAGCCCTCGACGCTGTCGATGATGCTCTCGCCGATCCCGGGCTCCAGACCCACGCCGTAAACCGGCTGGACGTGGCCGCCCGCGGAATCGTCGACCAGGTTCCTCAGATAAACGAGATAGTTCTCCAGGATGTCGACCGCGCCCAGCCGGTTTAACGCCCGCACCGTGTAATAGGCGTCGCGGATCCAGCAGTAGCGATAGTCCCAGTTGCGCCCGCTCTCCTTGAACTCGGGCACCGAGGTCGTCATGGCGGCGACGATGGCGCCGGTCTCTTCATAGGCGCACAGCTTCAGCGTGATCGCCGCGCGGATCACAGCTTCCTGATAGTCGAGCGGCAGATAGAGTTTGCGCACCCAGTCTTGCCAATAGGCAACCGTGCGATCCAGCGCGCCCTGAACGCCGTGGCCGACATCCTGATCGTAGCCCTCATCCGGGCCCAGGAAGAAGGCGTGCGACCGCTCCAGCCGGAACACGCGCTCTTCCAGCACATGCGACACGGGACAATCGGTCGTCAATCGGAAGGTGACGTCGGCGCACATATAGCGGATGTGGTTGGATCCGGAGGTGTGCGGCGCCCGGCGCGCGCCCCAGTCCGTCGAGGGCCGCAACCGCACACGGATGCGCGGCGTGCCCGACAGCGGCCGCACGATGCGGGCGAAGGCCAGCGGCCGATAGGTGCGCGAATGTTTCGGGTGACGCGGGGCGAAATCGATGATCTCGGCCGACGATCCGTCCTCGGCCGTCATCACTGTGCGTAGAACCGGCGTATTGCGGACATAAGCCTGATCGATCGACTTCACGTCCTCCATCTCGATGGCCCAGAAGCCGTGCTCGGGCTCCATGCCATCCATCAGTGCGGAAAAGACCGGGTCGCCGTCCACGCGCGGCGCGCATGCCCAGACGAAACGCCCCTGACGGTCGATCAGGGCGCTGACGCCGCAGTTGCCGATGGGGAACAGGTCAAGATTGGGCTTCATCGATTCAGGACTTCGCTACGGCTTCAAGCCAGGTGAGCACGGCATCCACATCGTCCAGCCGGTAACGCGCCGCCGTCTCGCGCTCGGGGCCGACCAGCACGCCGTATCCGCCCAGCGCCGCCGCAGCCTCGAACCCGTATTCGTCGGTCAAATCGTCGCCCAGCATGACCGGGACGGCGCCTTTGAACGGCGCCTCCTGCATAAAGGCTGTGACGGCCGTGCCCTTGTCGGCGCCGGGCGTCTTCAGCTCCAGCACCATATGACCGGGTTGGAGCGTCAGTCCCGTCTCTGCCTGAAGCTCGGCCGCCAGCCCCTTGGCGGCGCCGGCTTCATCCGGCGCCTGACGATAATGCAGACCGACGGAGACGCCCTTGTCCTCGACGATCACGCCGGGGCGATCGGCGGCGAACTCCTCGAACGCGTCCAGCGCCTGGGCGACGCCAGCGTCGGGGGTCTTGCGCTCGATGGAGCCGTCCTTCAGACGCCGCTCCAGGCCATGCACGCCCGAGCCCGAGACAAGGGCATGATCGGAAATGCGGTCGATCTCGGCGAGGGTGCGTCCGCTGACGATGGCGACGCGGCCTGCAAGTCGCGCCTCGACCGCCTTCAGCGCCGCCGTACGACGCGCGGTCGGCACGACGGCGTCGGGCGTCGGGGCCATCGGCGCCAGCACGCCGTCCATGTCCAGAAACAGGGCGATCCCGTCGGCGACGACGGGCGGCGTCGGGAGCAATAGCGTGGCGGCTCCGGCATGAGACGGCATTGACGATCAAACTCTTTGTTTTAGTTCCCCGGTCGGCGTAACGCGCCAGAGCGGCAAAGGTTGACCAGAAACCGACAAAGTCGTCTGAAAGGGAGGCGGCGCGCGAAACGCACTTATGGCGGATCGCGCTCGTCAAAGAAGGAGAGCCCGGCTGCGGGCCAGGAAACAATGACCGAGATCGCTCACTCGACCCCCGACGACATCGCCGTGATGACCGACCGCGCCCGTGAGGTCGTGCGCCTGAACATCGAGGCGCTGGAGGCGCTGGAACGCTCGATCGACGTTTCGCTGGCGCGCGCAGTCGATGTCATCATGAGCCGGCCGGGCTATGTCGTCGTCACCGGCATGGGCAAGTCGGGCCATATCGGCGGCAAGATCGCCGCCACCCTGGCCTCCACCGGCACCAACGCCTTCTTCGTCCACCCGGCCGAGATGAGCCACGGCGATCTGGGGATGCTGCGCCCCGACGTGACGGTGCTGGCCATCTCCAACTCGGGCGAGAGCCGCGAGCTGCGCGATCCGCTGATCTATTGCCAGCGCAACGGCATTCCCGTGATCGCCATCACCCAGCGGCCGGCCAGCTTTCTGGGCCGCAACGCAGCGGTCTGTCTGACCATGCCCAAGGTCGCGGAGGCCTGCCCCAACGGCTTGGCGCCTACCACCTCGACCCTGATGACCCTCGCTCTGGGCGATGCCTTGGCCATGGTGCTGATGGATCGCCGCGAGTTCACGGCCATGGACTTCGGCCTGCACCACCCCGGCGGCGCCCTGGGCATGAGTCTGCAAAGCGTGCGCGAATGGATGGGCGACAATGCCGCCGTACCGGCCAGCGTGCCGTTGAACGCCAGCTTCGGCGATGTGGTCTCGGCGATCACCGAAGGTCGCAAAGGTGCGGTGGCCGTGCTGGACGCCGATGGCGCGCTGGCTGGCATCGTCACCGACGGCGACCTGCGCCGGGCCTTCCAGCGCGACACCACCCATCTGACGGCGGCCGATATCATGAGCGCCAATCCCATCACCGTGGATCCGGATGCGCGGATGAGCGACGTCGTCGATCTGTTGACCGCCAACAAGATCGCCAATCTGTTCGTGGTCGAGGACGGCAAGCCCACGGCCATCGTCCATATCGCGGAACTGATGCAGGCCGGCTACGTCGCCTAGGATGCGCATTCTCTACGACGCCAGCCGGCTGATGAGCCGGGCCGAACGGTCGGCGCCGACGGGCGTGGACCGGGTGTGTCTGGCCTATGCCGAATGGCTGCTCGCCTCGCCCGATGTCACGACCATCCCGGTGCGTGGCCGCAAGAACCGGTTGGTCGCGGTCGAGATCGGCTGGTTCCGGCGGTTCGTGGCCGACCTGCGCGCCAAATGGAACGGCGCCGCCAGCACGGCGGCCGATCTGGCGCACGAACAGCGGCTGCTCGCCGCCCTGACTTCAGAGCGACGGCCGGCAGCCTCGGTGCTGTGCCCAGCGCCCGCGCCCGAGAAGGAGAAGCCCGCCGACAAGACGCGGGTGTTCAAACAGTTCTTCCGTTCGCGCCACGTCGCCCCGCTGCCGCAGGCCGACCTGTATCTGACCGTCGGCCACACCACCCTGCACGAGCCGACCGCGCTCGAAGATCTGAAGGCTGCGGGGATCGAACGCGTCGTGCTGCTGCACGATCTGATCCCGGTCACTCACCCTGAATTCTGCCGGCCCGGCGACGGCGACAAACATCATGCGCGGGTCTCAAACACCCTGCGTCTGGCAAGCAGGATCATCGTCAACTCCGCCTACACGGGCGACGAACTTCGCGCCTTCGCCGAGCGCGAGGGCCTGCCGCTGCCGCCGGTCCACGTCGCCCACCTGGGGCTGGAGCCGGCCTTCGTCGCCGGCGACGCGATTGAGGCGCCGCGTCCCTATTTCGTACACGTCGGCACGATCGAGGCGCGCAAGAATTTGGCCTTGCTTTTGACTCTCTGGCGGCGCCTCGAAGAACGGATGGGCGATCAGACGCCGTCCCTGGTGCTGGTTGGTCGCTACGGCTGGGAGAACGAGGCGGTGCTGGATCATCTGCAGCGCTCGCCCAATCTGCAAGGGGTCGTTCACCAGGCGGCGAATCTGTCCGATGCTGTCTTGGCCAGGCTGATGCGCGGGGCCCGCGCCATACTCGCCCCCTCATCCGTCGAAGGCTTCGACCTTCCCGCCGTAGAGGCCTGCGCCATGGGTCTGTCGCTAATCGCCTCCGACATTCCGCCCCACCGCGAGTTGACGCCGAACGCCGAACTGATCGATCCGCTTGACGGCCTAGGTTGGCTGGCCGCCATCGAGCGCGCGACCAAGGCGGCGCCGATACCCTCGCCCTCCTACAGGGCGCCGTCCTGGACCGAGCATTTCCGCAGCATCGCTGACGCCATCGGGCTTCAAACCGTTTCGCCACTGGCGAGCGCGCCCAAAGGCTTGTAATCAATCCGCGAACGAGGGCTTTCCAGCTTCATGACGCGCACCATCCTGCCGCTTGCTATTGTCGCCATTCTCGGCGGCTGCTCCACCCTACCTAGAGACGGGCCCTCGGGCGCTTCGGTCAACGCCGGGGCCACCACCGCCTCGGCGCTGGGCAGCTACGCGCTGGTGCCGCTGACGTTCGAAGCCACCGAACGTATGAAGCAGATCCCGCCGCAGTTCTTCGGCAGCCTCGCGGCAGGATCGAGCGATCAGCCCGCAGACGTGATCGGCGAGGGCGACACCTTGGCGATCTCGATCTTCGATCCGTCTGGTTCGCTATTCGGTGGAACCCTGGGTGCCGGCTCCGCGTCGGGCCGTAACGCCGCCACCATGTCCGGCGGCAATCAGGCGCTGCCGGGTGCGACGGTCGATCGGTCAGGCTCAGTGACCATTCCGTTCGGCGGGCAGGTTCGGGTTCAGGGCCTGACCTCCACTCAGGCGGCGGCGGCGATCCGGCGCGCCCTGGTCGGCAAGGTCGCCAATCCGCAGGTGCTGGTGTCCATCGCCGGCAATGCCTCCAACACGGTCAATGTGTTGGGCGACGTGCGCCAGCCGGGTCGTGCGCCACTGGGCGTCAACAGCGACCGCATCCTGGACGTGATCGCTGCGGCCGGCGGCTCAGCCCGCACCACCGACGACCTGACCATCTCGATCCAGCGCGAGGGCCGCACCTACACCGCGCCGCTGTCGGCCGTGACGACCGAGTTCGGCGAGAACGTGCGTCTGCAGCGCGGCGACGTGGTCAATGTCCAGTACAAGCCCCGCCGCTTCTCGACCTTCGGCGGCCTGAACGCCGTGGCCCAGGTCGATATGCCGGCCGGTCCCGTGACCCTGACCGGCGCCCTGTCCAAGGTCGGCGGCCTGAACACCAATACCGCCAATGCGCGTCGCGTTCTGATCTTCCGCTTCGAACGTCCCGAGGTGGCCCAGGCGCTGGGCATCAACCAGCCGGCCACCCCGCGCGGCGTGCCAGTCGTCTACGAACTGGACTTCAGCGACGCCGCCAACGTTTTCGCCGCCACCAACATGGAAGTCATGCCCGAGGACGTGATCTATGTGCCCTTGGCCGGCGCCGCGGAGATGCGCAAGTTCTTCGAGGTCGTTCAGAGCCTGACCCGCGTCGTCTATGACGTGTCGGTGACCAGCACGCTCAACAACGACTAACGTCATGGCCAGACGGCGGGCGCTGCTTTCGGGACTGTTTTCGCACAAGTCACCGGCTGCACTCGCCGAGGACACGATCGACCCGTTCGAGCGACCGACCGATCTGGCGCAGGAGCAATCCGACGCCTTGAGCCTGGCCTTGGCTGAAATCGAAGCCGGGGCGCTGGAGATCTACGCCCAGGCTGGGCTGCCCACCCAGCCGGGCCACTATCGTCGCGATCCCGACACGGCGGACTGGATCTTTATCGCCCGCCAGATCGAGCCGCCCGAACGCTTCGCCCTGGCCCTGCGCTATCCGTCCGAACAGGGCTGGCGCTTCGCCCGGCTGGAGGATTTGGGCGCGCGGTCGGGCCGTGAAGATGTTCAGGCCGCAGCGCGTCTCATGGCCGATGTCGCAATCTTGCGGGCGTCTCGGCGCGGCGTGTTGACCCAGGATCATCTCCTGACCGCCATGGAACTGGGCGCCGCCTGGCGCGCCTTGCGCGATGCACAGGCGTTTCGCACCTCCCGCCTGACCCTGTCCGTGCCGGAGCCCGCGCGTCCCAAGGCGCTCAAGGGCGACAAGCCGTCAAGGCCGCGCTAGAGAGCCCGCCTCCCCGAACTGCAGGCTCCTTCCATGTCCGACGCCCCCGAATATCCGCCCGAAGATCAGCCCGTCGGTCGCATCATCGCCATGCCCGCCGACACCAATCCCGAGGGCGACATCTTCGGCGGCTGGCTGCTGGCGCAGATGGACCTTGCGGGCGCGACTCCGGCGTTCGAACTGGCCTGCGGTCGCTGCGCCACCGTGGCGCTGGACGGCATGGTCTTTCACCAGCCGGTCTCGGTCGGCGACGAGGTCAGCATTTACGCCCACGTCATCGGTTCGGGCCGCACCTCCATCCGCGTCCAGGTCGAGGCGTGGAAGCGGGCGCGGGGCCAGCCCCAGGCCGCTTCGGTGCGCGTGACCCAGGGCGTCTTCACCTATGTCGCCATCGACGAAAACCGCAAACCCCGCCCTCTGCCCGGCAAGGCGTAGAGCGCGGCGAGCGGCGCAAATCTTGACCTTGCGCCGGGGCGGGCCTACGTCCCGGCCATGGCCATTCGACGCATCCTCACCATCGACAACGCCGCCGACCTGGCGATCCTCAAGCAGGTATCCAAGCCCGTCGCGGCCGTGGACGACGCCGTCCGCGCCCTGATGGATGACATGCTGGAGACGATGTACGACGCGCCGGGCATTGGCCTGGCCGCCGTTCAGATCGGCGCCCTGGACCGCGTGATCGTCATGGACCTGGGCGACAAGGACGGCGTGGTCTGCGAGACCGAGGAAGAGGCGGCCGAGAACGCCGAGGCGCGCAAGAATCCGCGTTTCTTCGCCAACCCGGAGATCCTGTGGACCTCGGACGAGCTCTACACCTACGAGGAAGGCTGCCTGTCGATCCCCGAGTATTTCGACAAGGTGGAACGCCCGGCCCGCGTCCGCATTCGCTATCTGAACCGTGACGGTCAGTCGGTGGAGGAAGAGGCCGAGGGCCTCTACGCCGTCTGCATCCAGCACGAGATGGACCACCTTAACGGCGTGCTCTTCATCGACCATCTGTCGCGTCTCAAGCGAGACCGCGCCGTGACCAAGGTCAAGAAGGCCGCTCGCGACAGGATCGCCGCCTGATGACCAAGATCGTCCGCCCCGAACGTATCGAACGCGCTGCGCGCCGGATCGCCCCGTCCATCCCGCGCGGCCGCTCGCTGATCATCGACGCCTCGGGCCGTCGTCGCCTGACGCGCAGCCAGAAGGTCGGCGTCGCCGGCGTCGCCACCCTGGCCGGCGTGGCCTTGCTGGGCGTCGTGGCCGGCCTGCTGCTGGATCGCCTGCTCGATTTCGACGACGCCCTGGACGCGGGCGGCGAGTGGGACGAGGGCGGCGGCGTCTTCACCCGCTGGCAGTAAGCCGCCTAAAGTTCTAAAGGCGTGCCCATGCGCCTTGCCTTCATGGGAACTCCCGACTTCGCCGTGCCGTCCCTGGCCGAGCTGATCGCCTCGGGTCACGAGATCGTCGCTGTCTATTCGCAGCCGCCACGCCCCAAGGGCCGGGGCCAGAAGCTGACGCCGTCGCCCGTCCACGCCTTCGCCGAGACCATGGGCCTGCCCGTCTTCACGCCAGAAAGCCTGAAGGACGCCGAGGCGATCGACACCTTCAGAAGCCTGGATCTCGATGCGGCCTGCGTCGTCGCCTATGGCCAGATCCTGAAGACCGAGGTGCTGGAGGCGCCACGCCTGGGCTGTCTGAACCTGCATGGCTCCCTGCTGCCGCGCTGGCGCGGAGCCGCCCCGATCCAGCGCGCCATCATGGCTGGCGACAAACAGACCGGCGTCCAGATCATGCAGATGAGTCTGGGTCTGGACGAAGGCCCCATCCTGCTCAGCGAACGGATGGACATTCTGCCCGACGACACGGCCGCCAGCCTGTCCGAACGGATGGCCCATGTCGGCGCGGGCCTGTGGCCCCGCGCGCTGGCCGCCATCGACCGGGGCGGCGTCACCCCCTCGGAACAGGTCGGAGAGCCGACCTACGCCAAGAAGATCACCCCGGCCGAGGCTCGAATCGACTGGACCCGCCCCGCCGCCGAGGTGGACGCCCACATCCGCGGCCTGTCGCCCTTCCCGGGCGCCTGGTTCGAGGCCCCGTCAGAGGCTGGCCCCGTGCGGATCAAGGCGCTGCTGTCGGGTCTGGCGGACGCATCGGGCGCGCCCGGAACCGTGCTGGACGACGCCCTGACGGTGGCCTGCGGCGACGGCGCGGTGCGTCTGATCCGCGTTCAGCGCGAGGGCAAGTCGGCGCAATCGGCCGAGGAGATGCTGCGCGGCTTCCCCTTGCCGGTCGAGACCAGCCTAGGCTGAGAGGTTGAACTCGCGGCCCAGGATTTCCCAAAGCGCCTTTGCGCTTTCTGAAGTCAGTTGGAAAGTCTGGCTCTGGCTGTTCGGTTTCGCTCTATCTGCTGATCCAAGTGTATCGATCTGCAAGAAGGAGCGCCCGTCGCGCCTGAACACGCCATAGTGGCCCACAACGTGAGTTGGGTGCAGCTTAAGCTCCCGCTCTCGATCTAGCGGTTGAAACTGGTCGATTACGGCCATGTGGAGTCCTGAGTGCCTAGGTATAAACTTACTATCGAATACGACGGCACGGCCTACAACGGCTTCCAAGCCCAGGACGGCCAGCCGACAGTGCAGGGCGCGCTGGAGGCGGCGATCCACGCCTTTTCCGGGGAGCGGATTCGCATCGCCGCCGCCGGCCGCACCGACACCGGGGTCCATGCGACGGCCCAGGTCATTCACGCGGATCTGGAGCGGAACTGGCCCGTCGATACGGTGCTGAACGCCATGAACGCGCATCTGGTGCGTCAGGACGTCTGCGTCCTGGCGGCTGAATATGCGCCCGACCCCGACTGGCACGCCCGGTTCTCGGCGACTGGCCGGGGCTATCTGTACCGCATCCTGAACCGCCGCCCCCAGCCCGTCCTGGAGCGCGACCGCGTCTGGCACGTCAAGAAGACCTTGGACGCCGAGGCCATGCACCATGCGGCGCAAGTCCTGGTCGGCCACCACGACTTCACCACCTTCCGCGACGTCGGCTGCCAGTCCAAATCGCCGGTCAAATCGCTGGACGTGGCGCGCGTGTCCCGGTTCGGCGAGGAGGTGCATCTGGTCTTCCAGGCGCGCAGCTTCCTGCACCGCCAGGTCCGGTCCATGGCCGGCACCCTGGTCGAGGTGGGGCTGGGTCGCTGGAGCGCCCACGACGTCAAGGCCGCGCTGGAGGCGAAGGACCGCGCGCGGTGCGGCCCCGTCGCCCCCTCGGCAGGGCTCTATCTCACCGGCGTGCGCTACGACTGAACCCCGCCTGCGAGCCGATCAGCCGCGCCGCTGAACCAGCACCTCGGCGATCTGGACCGCGTTCAGGGCCGCGCCCTTCCTCAGATTGTCGTTCGAGACGACTAGGGCCAGGCCATGCTCGACGGTCGGATCGGGGCGCACGCGCCCGACGAAGACCGGGTCCTGACCCGACGCTTCCAGCGGATTCGGCACAGCCGTCACCACCACGCCGGGCGCCTGGCCCAAGAGGTCCAGCGCGTGAGCCGCCGACAGCGGGCGCTCGAACTCGACATTGATCGACAGAGAATGGCCGGTGAAGACCGGCACCCGCACGCAGGTGCCCGAGACGGGCAGGCCGGGGATTTCGAGGATCTTGCGGCTCTCGTCGCGCAGCTTCAGCTCCTCGTCGGTATAGCCGTCCTCGCCGAGCGTATAGTTCAGGGCCACCACATTAGCGGCAATCGGCACGACCCACTTCTCGGGCGCGCCGAAGTCCACGGCCCCGCCGTCGCGGGCCAGGGCCGCGCCCTGCCCCACGGTCGCGCGCGACTGCTCCTCCAGCACGCGGATGCCCTCGATCCCGCCGCCTGAGACGGCCTGATAGGTGGAGACCGTCAGACGCTTCATCCCAGCCGCGTCGTGCAGGGGCTTCAGCACCGGCATGGCGGCCATGGTGGTGCAGTTGGGGTTGGCGATGATCCCCTTGGGCAGGTCAGCCAGGGCGTGGGGGTTCACCTCGGCGACGACCAGCGGCACCTGCGGGTCAGAACGCCAAGCCGAGGAGTTGTCGATCACCACCGCCCCGGCCGCCGCCACCTTAGGCGCCAGGGCCCTGGACGTCTCGCCGCCCGCCGAGAAGAAGACGATGTCCAGACCGGCGTAGTCCGCCGTCGCCGCATCCTCGACCACGATGTCGGTCTGGCCGAAGCGGATGGTCTTGCCCGCCGACCGGGCCGAGGCGAACAGGCGCAGCGAAGCCAGCGGGAAGTTCCGCTCGGCCAACAGGCCCCGCATCATCTCGCCGACCAGGCCGGTGGCGCCGACGATACCCACGTGGGGCGGGTTGGACGGGGAAAAGGACATTCAGGCGTCTCCTGGGAAGGGTGGAGGCGCGGGGTTCAGCCGGATCGACCGCCCCGCGCATCGGCGGGGCTTGGGATCGGGATTGTCGCTAGACCGTGCGCGCACCCGAAACCGCCCCGCCGAAGCCGGTGGTTTTCGAGGTCATCGCTTTAATCGGGCGCTTGGTCACGGCGGCGTTCTCTAAGGGTGAGAAACGGTCGTGTAAACGGGCAGTGACGAAAGAATTCACGCAAAGAGGAGGAGAACGGCCCTGCACACGCAATAAAGCCGCTACCCTAGGCCCTCCCACCCATCATCTTTGGGCTTGACCCGAATATGATGGGTTAAAGTTTCAGACCTTCGACAGGATCAGCGTGCCGTTGGTGCCGCCGAAGCCGAAGCTGTTGGACATGACGTGGGTCAGTTCGCCGTCGTGGCGCTGGCGCAGGATCGGCATGCCTTCGAACGCCGGATCGAGATTTTCGATATGGGCGCTTTCGGCCGCAAAGCCGTTCTGCATCATCAGCAGGCAGTAGATGGCCTCCTGCGCGCCCGCCGCGCCGAGGCTGTGGCCCGTCAGCGACTTGGTTGAAGAGATCATCGGCATCTGGTCGCCGAAGACGGCGCGCACGGCCTCCATCTCCTTGGCGTCGCCCACGGGCGTCGAGGTGCCGTGCGGGTTCAGATAGTCGATCTTGGGATTGCCGGCCTGTTCCAGCGCAATCTTCATGCAGCGCTGGGCGCCCTCGCCCGAGGGGGCGACCATGTCGTAACCGTCGGCGTTGGCGCCATAGCCGGTGACTTCGGCGTAGATGGTCGCGCCGCGCGCCTTGGCCCGCTCATACTCTTCCAGCACCACGATGCCGGCGCCGCCGGCGATGACGAAGCCGTCGCGGTTCGCGTCATAGGCTCTGGAGGCCACAGACGGATTGTCGTTGAAGTCCGACGACATGGCGCCCATGGCGTCGAACATGTTGGACATGGACCAGTCGATGTCCTCGCAGCCGCCGGCGAAGACCACGTCCTGCTTGCCCCACTGGATTTGTTCGACCCCGGCGCCGATGCAGTGGGCGCTGGTCGCGCAGGCCGAGCTGATCGAATAGTTGATGCCCCGCATCTGGAACCAGGTCGACAGCACAGCCGACGGGCCCGACGCCATCGCCTTAGGCACGGCGAACGGGCCGATGCGCTTGGGCGCGCCCTTCTCGACCGTGGTCGCGGCCGCCTGCAGGATCACCTGGGTCGAGGGGCCGCCCTCGCCGACGATCAGGCCGATCCGGTCATCCTTGATCTCGTCCGCCGTCATGCCCGACGACTTCAGCGCCTCTTCGAAGGCGATGTGGCCCCAGGCGGTGCCGTTGGCCAGGAAACGCGCGGCGCGACGGTCGACCAGCTCTTCCCACGGACCGATCTTGGGCGGCGCCCAGACCTGGCTGCGGAAGCCGTATTTGGCGTGGTCGGGGGCATGAACGACGCCCGAACGGGCTTCGCGCAGGGACTGGGTCACCTCCTCGGCGCCATGGCCGATGGAAGAGACGATGCCCAGGCCGGTGACGACGACACGACGCATGGTGTTTCCTTCTTGATGCTTCCTGGTCCGAGGACCGTCCGCCTTGTTCGCGGTTATATAGGGGCGTTAACCGCCCGCCGCCTCATCCTTGGCGCCGAACAGGCCGACCCGCATGTCGTTGCAGGTGTAGATAATCTGGCCGTCGGCCTCCAGAACGCCGTCGGCGATGCCCATGACCAGCTTGCGGTTGATGACGCGTTTCAGGTTGATCTTATAGACCACCTTCTTGATGTCCGGAGTGACCTGGCCGGTGAACTTGACCTCGCCGACGCCCAGGGCGCGGCCGCGGCCGGGGCCGCCGATCCAGCCCAGATAGAAGCCGACCAGCTGCCACATGGCGTCCAGGCCCAGGCAGCCCGGCATGACGGGGTCGCCGATAAAGTGGCACTGGAAGAACCAGAGGTCGGGATGGATGTCGAGTTCGGCCTCGACATAGCCCTTGCCGTGCTCTCCGCCGTCCGCATTGATCGTGGTGATGCGGTCGAACATCAGCATCGGCGGGGCGGGCAGCTGGGCGTTGCCGGGACCGAACAGCTCGCCGCGGCCCGAGGCCAGCAGGGCCTCATGATCGAAGGACGAAGGATATTGGGACTGGGTCAAGGCGCTTCCGTTTCTTGAGACGTTGCGCGCGGGTTACACGACCGCGCTGCTTCGCTCAACAGCGTGCGGTCAGTTGCGACCCGTGCCCGCGGGGCGATTGGCGTTGCACAGCGCCCGCTCCTGGGTGCCGAACACGGCCCGCTGAGCCACGAAACCCTCCAGCCGTCGCGCCCGGACCTTGCACCAGCCCTCTTCGCATTCGTCCAGCATCACCAGGGCGCGCGGCGACAGGCGCGCGCGCACCGACGCGGTCTCGGATCGGCCCGATCGGATCGGCACTTCCTCGGCGGTCGTGTTGAAGACATAGCGCCGGCCCGACGACACCGTGCGGTGGATCCAGGCCACTGCCCCGCCGGGATCGCAGATCTTGCGCCATTCCGTCGTCTCGGCGATCACCTGAACCGGCAGGCCGGCGGCCCGGTATTCCCACAGGATCGGATAATCCAGGCCCGGCCCCTGGCGCGCGCGGACGTGCGAGGACTTCAGCGAAATCCAGCGCGGCACCTCAAGCCCGGTGGGCGTCGGGCGGCCGTCGGGCATGGTCGCGCCGGCGCTGGCCATCACGCCGAGGCCGAGAACGGCTCCCACGATGGCGATGCGGCGTCGCAGGCTTTGGAAGATGGCGGCGGCTTTGCTAGACACTGATTGGAACGACCCGTCGCGCGGGCTTTGATCCGTCTGAATCGCCGCCCGCTAACCAAGGCCGAGAATGTCCCCCCGCAAGCTTAAGGTCGTATTAACCAGACGCCTGCCCGACGCGGTCGAAACGCGGATGCGCGAGCTGTTCGACGCCGAGCTGAACCTGAAGGATCAGCCGATGGACCGCGCCGCATTGCAGGCCGCCGTCCAGCGCGCCGAGGTTCTGGTGCCCACCATCACCGACGTCATCGACGCCGACCTGATCAATGGCGCGGGCGAGCAGTTGAAGATGATCGCCAACTTCGGCGCCGGGGTGGATCATATCGACGTCGACGCGGCCGTGGCGCGCGGCATCATCGTGACCAACACGCCCGGCGTCCTGACCGAGGACACCGCCGACCTGGCCATGAGCCTGATCCTGGCCGTCAGCCGCCGCATCGTCGAAGGCGCCCAGGTGGTGGCCGAAGGCCGGTTCGAGGGCTGGACCCCGACCTGGATGTGCGGGCGCAAACTGTGGGGCAAGCGGCTGGGCATCGTCGGCATGGGCCGGATCGGCCAGGCCCTGGCCCGGCGCGCCAAGGCCTTCGGGCTTCAGGTCCACTATCACAATCGCAAGCCCGTCCCGGCCCTGATCGAGGAAGAGCTGGGCGCGACCTACTGGGACGACCTGGACCAGATGCTGGCCCGAATGGACATCGTCTCGCTGAACTGTCCGGCGACGAAGGACACCCACCATCTGCTGTCGGCCGAGCGGCTGGCCCGGCTTCAGCCCCACGCCATCCTGATCAACACCGCGCGCGGAGAACTGATCGACGAAGCCGCCTTGGCCCAGGCCGTGGCCATGCGCGCCCTGTCCGGCGTCGGCCTTGACGTGTTCGAGAACGAGCCCGCGATCCATCATGGCCTGTTGGGCCAGTCCAATGTCGTCCTTCTGCCCCACCTGGGGTCCGCAACCCTGGAAGCGCGCCAGGACATGGGCGACCGCGTCATCGCCAACGTCATGACCTACCAGAACGGCCACCGCCCGCCGGATCGCGTCATACCGGCGATGCTCTAGGCCGGCGATGCTTTAGGGCGCAGCCAGCAGCCGCTCGGCCGCATCGGGATATTTTTGCGCCAGCCGCGCCGCCCAGTCGGCCTTGAGCGGCAGCGGCGCGCGCACCTCGCGTATGCGGCGCTCGACCAGGGCTGCGGCCTCGCGGTGTGCGGGCCAGTCCATCAGAAACCCCAGCGCCGTGTCGACGGCGGCATAGGTCGCGGCGTGAGCCAAGGCGCGATCCAGCGCCTCCACATCGTCGAAGTCCGGCAGACGCGCCAGATAGGCCCGCAGCACCGGCGCGGACAGGTCGCGCTCGAACATCGCCCAGCGCAGGTCCTGCGCCTCGTCCTTGCGCCCCTCGGCTTCCAAAAGGTCGATCGAGGTCGCCTCCCACGCCGGCGTCAGGGCCGGCGGTCCGGCCTGCGGCGATCGCCCGAAGGTCCAGCGCCGGTTGCCTGCCGACGGTTTCAGCGCCGCCTCCAGCGCCTGCCGCGCTTCCGGAATGCGATCAGCCACCAGCAGTCGCTTGGCCATCACCGCCGCGAAATCCGGCGAGCCTCGTTCCTCCGGCGTCGTCATCGACAGCCACAGGTCCAGATCGCCCGCCCGATCCGCCAGCCGCCGCACGACCGTCCGCATGCCGCGCGCGCTGGATGCGGTATCGAGACGATCCAGCAGCCGCTTGGCCAGGTCCGCCGTCAAATCATCGCCGCCCGCGCCGATCCACCGAGCGTATTCGAGCGGTTGCCGCGCCACCGCCTCCGCCAGCAAATCCAACGTGTTTTCATCCGTCCGAACCGCGTCTTCAGCGATCCGCCACAAATCCTGGGCCGCCGTTTCGAACGCGTCGGCCAGTTCGCCCTTCTGATCCTTGACCCTAGACGCCAGGCCGCGAAACAGGTCGAACCAGCCGATCAATCGCTCCAACCCGATCGCCGGCGCGGCCTCGCCCAGATCCTCGACGATCGCAGCCCGCAGGATGTCCAGATCGCGCAGCAGGTCCGGCCGCTTTCGCCATGACACACGCGCGCGGCTGGCGGCGATGGTCGTCAATCGCTTGTCGATCTCCAGGGCCAGCAGGTCCGGCCCGGCCTCGGCCGCCATCACCAGCCTGAGCCGCCGCTTCAGGATCGCATCCGCATCCGCCGCCTGCATCAGCAGTTCGCCCAGACGCTCAGCCCCCAAGCCGCTGAGATTTGCGGCATTCAGGCGTTTGGGCGAGGCGGGACGTCGGGCCATCGGGCCTCCCTTTCACAAGTCTGTCGGACCGAACACATACGGCTGTCGAAAACCGCTGGCAGGGGAGGAACCGTCGTAAACGCGCTTCGTTTCCGGCGTCCTGATCGAGGAAGTGTGCGTTGGACTCCTACTACTGCATCGTCAACCTGCCCGGCGTTCCGGTGCGGGACATCTGCGTCCTCGACGCGGCGAACGACACGGCGGCCAATCAGGCGCTGGAGGGGATCGCCCGCAACTGGGTCGGGTTCGAAACCCTGTATCTCTATTGCGGCGAGCGTCTGGTGACGGTGCTCAGCAACCCGGCGCTGGGCTTCGCTCCGCCCCTACACGGCCTGGATTTGGCTGACCTGGATTTGGCCGACATCCGTTTCGCGACGGCCGCCTGAGCGTCAGCCGCCGCAGACCGGGCATTCCGGATCGGCGGCGACCCGCACGGTCCGCGCCGTGCCCGCCAGACCATCATAGAGCATCAGTCGTCCGGTCAGCGCCTCGCCCGCGCCGGTGATCAGCTTGATGACCTCCAGCGCCGCCATCGATCCGATTACGCCGGTCAGGGCGCCGACGACGCCGACGCGCGCACAGGTTTCGGCATCCGGCGGAACCTCGGGCACCAGGCATTGATAGCAGAGCTGGCCCGCAAACACCCCGATCTGCCCGTTCCAGCGGCCGAGCGCGCCCGACACCAGCGGCTTGCCCGCCGCCACGCAGGCCGCATTGACCCAAAGCCGTGTCTGGAAATCGTCGGTCCCATCCAGAACGATGTCGAAGGCTGCGATCCGAGCCGCCGCATTTTCGGCGCTGATCCGCTCAGCAAAGGTTTCGACCGCGACATGCGGATTGAGGCCGACCAGCCGTTCCGCCGCCGCCTCGACCTTCGACCGGCCGACCTGCGCCGTCGAAAAGGCGATTTGCCGTTGCAGGTTGGACAGGCCGACCACATCGTCGTCGATCAGGCCCAGCGTCCCGACGCCCGCCGCCGCCAGATAGAGCGCCGCCGGCGACCCCACGCCGCCCGCGCCGACGATCAGCACCCGCGCGCGCTTCAGCGCCTGCTGCCCCGGCCCGCCCACTTCGGACAGGACCAGATGGCGCGCATAGCGTTCGACTTCGTCTTCAGAAAAGATCACCGCCCTATCTAGCGCCGCAGGGGTTCGGGCGCGAGGGGCCTGCCGCCTGTCGTCTCAGGCGGCCAGCCGCACGTGTTCGCACGACAGCAGCTTTTCCAGACCCGCGCTGGACAGATCGCTCAGGCGCCGTCCGCGCAGAATCTCGGCGGCCTGCCGGTCGCTAAGGGCGCAAAGCCGTGCGGGTTCGCGCATCCGCCGCTGCATGACGGGCCGATCGTCCAGGACGCGGATGTTGCGATGACGCGGGTCGTTCCAGAGGCGCGACAGCAACCGGTCCACGTCCGCACGGGCGCCTTCGATGACCTGGGCCGCTTCGCCTTCGTGGAACAGCATGGCGCTGCCGATCTCGTCGCGGCGGTTGTTTCGCTCCGACGCGCCGAGGATTTCGGCAAGCGATTGGGTCGTGTGGTTGGCGCCACCGATCATTTCACTCACGAAAACGACGCGATAAAGCAAAACCTGTCCCTCGATTTCAAAGAACCGCGAAAGCGGATTGCGCCTTCTAGCCAATATTGGGGTCAAAATAAGACAGCGTTACACCAAGGCGCGACAGACTTGATGCCGGCGCCGGGCCGCGCCATCTGATCGTCATGACCCAGACCGCATCCAACTTCCCCGACTGGCACGGCACCACCATTCTGGCGGTGCGCAAGAACGGACGCACCGTGATCGCCGGCGACGGCCAGGTTTCGATGGGCCCGACCATCGTCAAGGGCGCCGCCCGCAAGGTGCGCACCCTGGCGGGCGGCAAGGTGCTAGCCGGCTTCGCCGGCGCCACGGCCGACGCCTTCACCCTGATCGAGCGGCTGGAGGCGAAGCTGGAGCAGTATCCGGATCAACTGGCGCGCGCCTGCGTCGACCTGGCTAAGGACTGGCGCACCGACCGCTATCTGCGCCGGCTGGAAGCGATGCTGCTGGTAGCGGACAAGTCGTCCATCTTTACCGTGACGGGCGTCGGCGATGTGCTGGAGCCGGAGTATGGCGTCGCCGCCGTGGGTTCGGGCGGCAACTACGCCCTGTCAGCCGCCCGCGCCCTGATCGAGGAAACCGATCTGGACGCCGAACAGGTCGCGCGCAAGGCCATGAAGATCGCCGCCGAAATCTGCGTCTACACCAACGGCAATCTGACCGTGGAAACGCTCCAGGCCTGATCCGGCGGTTGGGTCAGATCACCTCGGCGATCAGGCCCAGCGCCTTGGCCTCCTGGGCCTCGATGTACCAGTTGGCGGGGGCGCGTTTCAGCACCTCCTCCATCGTGACCGACGATCCGCGCACCAGATTCTCGAAACCCTCGTTCTGGATGGCGATGGAGTGTTCCAGCTCGTTCAGCATGGCGCGAACCGAGGCGATGCAGGTCGTCAGCGGCCCCGTGACGTGCAGTTGCTTGTCCATCTTGCGCTCATGGATCATCACTCGCGCGCCCCGCGTCAGATAGCGGTTCTTCACCGCAAAGAAGCTCATGAAGGTGGCGCCGGCGGAATAGATCGCCGCCTTGCCCAGAAAGACCAGCCGGCGGGACGGATTGATGTCGCTTTGAAAGCGCACGTCTTCGCCCATCATGCGCGCCACCTCGGGATCACCGCCCAAAGTCGAGAGTTCGATCACCGTCAGCCCGGTGTCGGGCGCCTCCGCCATCTGCTGGCGGAAGCGGTCGTACATGGCGTAATCGACCGCACCGGCGAGCAGGATGCGCGGGGTATCAAAAGCTTCTGCGGTCAGAATGCCGCTCGGCGCCATCTCTGACATCAAAGCTCGGCCGCAGCGGCGGCGTCGTCGCTGACGGGATAGCCCTGGGCCGACGCCCAGGATCGGGCTTCACCGATCGAGAAAAAGGCCTGGTTCTGCATGCGCCGCGATCCCGCATCGTCGATCAGCTCGCACTCCCACCACCGGATCGTGCGGCGATCGGAGGTGTTGCAGGTGCGCGGAACGAGAAGGGCGTGGGGCGTCATGCGCCACTAACGAAACATTGTCCGGGCGGTTCCTTCGAAGCCGAGATTTCGCCTTTAGGAACAAATCATTGTGCGAGGCAGGAGGACACAACGCCGGCGCCGAAGCGATGGGACAATTTGCGATCAAAGGCCCCTTGGCTTAAGCGCGCGCCATGACCGACGCCGCGCCTCCCCGCCCCCTCGCCCGCAACCCGCGCGGCTTCGCCGACAAGCGCGGCCGTGACCTGACCGCCGAACGGCGTATCGTCGCCAGGGTGTCCGAGGTTTACGAGCGCTGGGGCTTCGAGCCGCTGGAGACGCCAGCCTTCGAATATGCCGATGCGCTGGGCAAGTTCCTGCCCGACGCCGACCGCCCGAACGAGGGCGTCTTCGCGCTTCAGGACGACGCCGGGTCGGACGAGCCGGGCGAGTGGATGGCCCTGCGCTACGACCACACCGCGCCCCTGGCCCGGTTCGCCGCCCAGACTTGGGAGACCCTACCCAAGCCTTTTCGGCGCTATGCCTACGGTCCCGTCTGGCGCAATGAAAAGCCCGGTCCCGGTCGCTTCCGCGAGTTCTGGCAATGCGACGCCGACACCGTCGGCTCCGACCGGCCCGAGGCCGACGCCGAGATCATCGCCATGGGTTGCGAAGGCCTGCGCGCCGCCGGTCTGGACGCTGGCCAGGCCCAGATCCGTGTTTCGAACCGCAAGCTGTTCGACGGCCTGTTCGACGCCGGCGGCGTGACCGAGGCCGGTCAGCGGCTGACGGCGCTTCGCGCCATCGACAAGTTCGATCGCCTGGGCTGGGAGGGCGTGGTCCAACTGCTGGGCGAAGGACGTCTGGACGACTCGGGCGACTACACCAAGGGGGCCCAGCTGCCCGCCAAGGTCACGGCCGCCATCGAGGCCTTCCTGGCCTCCGCGAACACGCCTGGCCTGACGCGGGCGCAGACCCTGGACGCCGTCGCGCGCTCCGGCGACCTCGGCGCGGCGGGCGAGGCGGCGCTGAACGAGCTGGCCGCCATCGACCGCGCGCTGGCGGCCATGTCGGTCGGTCAGGACGCCGTGAAATTCGATCCGACCATCGTGCGCGGCCTGGAATATTACACCGGCGCCGTGTTCGAAGCCGAGCTGCTGCTCGACACGGTTGACGAAAAGGGCCGCCCGGTCCGCTTCGGCTCGATCGGCGGCGGCGGCCGCTATGACGATCTGGTCGCCCGCTTCACCGGCCAGAGCACGCCGGCGACCGGCTTCTCCTTCGGCGTCTCGCGTCTGGCCTCGGCCTTGCGCGCGGCGGGACGCGGCGCCGAGGACGCCGTGCGCGGGCCCGTGGTCGTCATCGTCTTCTCCGAGGACGACATGGACCATTATCTGACCGCCGTCGCCGAACTGCGCGCCGCCGGGATCGCCGCCGAGCTCTATCTGGGTCGCGCCGGCATGAAGGCGCAGATGAAATACGCAGACCGGCGCGGCACCCCGGCCGTCGTCATCCTGGGCGGCGATGAGATCGCCGCCGGCGAGGTCACGATCAAGGATCTGGACGCCGGCCGCGCCGCCGCCGCCGGCATCACGGACAACGACGCCTGGAAGGCCGAACGCCCCGGCCAGATGAAAGTCCCCCGCGACAGCCTGGTCGCCGCCATCAAGTCCATTATCGAATAAGCTTCGATAATAACCCGCCCCTGAAATGAGTTATCAGTGATAAGTCGAAGAAAGTTCGACTCTTGCCAAAGCGGCCGTTGACGACCGACCGGCCCTTGCGTCAAATGACCTCACTCGAGGGCAAGCGTTGCTCAAGCGCGCAGCACTCGAAGGCGTTTCGGGGAGGAAACGTCCGCTCTTTAAAGAGCGCGAAAGCCCGCTGCGATGTATCCCCCGCAGCGGGCTTTTTCGCGTCTGGCGCCCAGACAAACGCCTATGAAAGCTCGACAAATTCTCGATACGGCGTCGAAATCGAGCAGCCCGGTCTCGGTATGAAAAAGGCCGGGGCGAACCCCGGCCTTTCCATTCTCGAACAAGCGTCGCCCTACCAGAGGCGGACGCGTTCCTCGGGCGTCAGATAGTATTTCGTGCCCGGCTGAACGTCGAAGGCGTCGTACCAGGCATCGACGTTGCGCAGCGGGCCGATGACGCGGAACTGGGCGGCCGAGTGCGGGTCGGTGGCGACCTGCTGCTTCAGCGCCTCGTCGCGGTACTTCGACTGCCAGACCTGGGCCCAGCCATAGAAGAAGCGCTGGTCGCCGGTCGTGCCGTCGATCACGGGCGCCGGCTGACCGTTGAGCGACAGGTGATAGGCCTCGAGACCGACGGCCACGCCAGACGCGTCACCGATGTTCTCGCCCATCGTCAGGCCAGGGTTGATGTGATAGCCGGCGATCGGCTCGTAGGTCGCATATTGCGCGCCCAGACGCGCGGTCAGGGCCTCGAAGTTGGCCTTGTCTTCCGGCGTCCACCAGTTGCGCAGCACGCCGTCGCCGTCCGACTTGGAGCCCTGGTCGTCGAAGCCGTGGCCGATCTCGTGACCGATCACGCCGCCGATGCCGCCATAGTTGACCGCCGCATCGCCATTCGGATCGAAGAAGGGCGGCTGCAGGATCGCGGCCGGGAAGACGATCTCGTTGTTGGCCGAGTTGTAGTAGGCGTTGACGGTCTGCGGGGTCATGCCCCACTCCGACTTGTCGACCGGCTCGTTCAGACGGGCCAGATCATAGTTCCACTCGAACAGGCCGCGGCGCTCGGCGTTGCCGACCAAGTCGTTCGCGCGGATGTCGAGACCGGAGTAGTCGCGCCACTTGTCGGGATAGCCGATCTTGACGGTGAACTTGCGCAGCTTCTCCTGCGCCGCCGCCTTGGTCTCGGTCCCCATCCAGGTCAGGTTGTCGATCCGGTGCGACAGGGCGGTGCGCAGATTGGCGACCAGCTCTTCCATCTTGGCCTTGGATTCGGCCGGGAAGTACTGGGCGACGTAGAGACGGCCCGTGGCCTCGCCCAGCGATCCTTCAGCGAAGGAGATGGCGCGCTTTTCGCGGGTGCGCTGCTCAGGCTGACCCGACAGATCGCGCGAACGGAACTCCCATTGGGCGTCGGCGAAGCGTTTGGACATCAGCGGCGCCATGTCGTCGGCGGTGTGGAAGGCCTGCCAGGCCTGCAGCAGTTCGACCGGCGTCTCGGCGTAGATGGCCGCGATCTTGGGCATGGCCGTATCCTGACGCACGATCAGGCGCGGCACGTCGCCCAGCTTGGCCGCATCGTAGTAGGCCTGCCAGGCGAAGCCCGGCGCGTCCTCGGCCAGTTTGGCGATGGTGAACTCGTTATAGGTCCGGTCGCGGTTGCGGTTCTCGACCGGGGTCCAGTGGGCCTCGGCGATCTTGGTTTCCAGCGCGACGATCTGGGCGGCGGTCTCGGTCGGGTTGGTCCAGCCGATCATCTCCAGCATCCGGCCGACGTAGGCCTGATACTTCTCTTTCTTGTCGGCGAAACGGGCGTCCAGATAATAGTCGCGGTTCGGCAGGCCGATGCCCGACTGGCCCGTCGAGACGACGTAGCGGGTCGGTTGCTTGGAATCGATCGTGATGCCGGTGCCGAAGAAGGACGAGCCGAAGCGGCCGGCCGTCTGGCCCATATAGACGGCCATCTTGTCATGGCTGTCGGCGGCGCGGATCGCGGCCAGATAGGGTTGCAGCGGCTGGGCGTCCAACTGCTCGATGCGCGCCTCGTCGATGTAGGAGCGATAGGCGTCGGCGACCTTGGCCTCGTCCGATCCGGGCGTCAGGTCGGTGCGGTTGGCCAGGCCCAGCACCAGTTCCTTCATGCGGTTGTCCGACAGTTCGCGCAGCAGGGCGAACGAGCCGTAGCTGGTGCGGTCCGACGGGATGACCAGCTTTTCCAGCGCCTTGCCGTTGGCGTACCGGAAAAAGTCGTCGCCCGGCTTCACCGAGGTGTCGCGGCCGGCCAGGTCGAAGCCCCAGGTTCCGTAGCGGGGGGCCTCTGTGCCCTGCCAGCCGGCCGCCGTCTCTTCGCCCGAGAACAGCGAAACGAGGGTGCAGGCGTCGTCGATGCAGGCGTGGTCGTGACCGATATCCTGAGCCAGGACCGAGCTGGCGGGCAGAAGAAGGGCGCCGACGGCGGCCCCGATTAGCAGACGTTTCATCACTATGTCCCTGTTCCCACCCGGCATCTGGATGGTTCGGCGCAGACCCTAGTCCGGCGAGGGGGGGTGTCGCCTTAAAAAAAGTTCATGATTCCGATGCGACCTCTCGCCACGGCGCGGGTATCGAGGTCAGATACGCCGACACGAGGAGGGCGGATGCACGGTCAGGGCGGCGACTATAAGGATCTGGTGGTCTTCCTGGCGGCCGCCGGCGTCATCGTGCCCCTGGTCAACCGACTGAAGGTCAGCCCCGTTCTGGGCTTCCTCGCTGCGGGCGTTTTGCTGGGGCCGGACGGCCTGGGGCGATTTGCGCAAAGCCTGCCCTGGCTGTCGTGGCTGACCATCGGCGATCCGGGCCAGCTGGCGCAGCTGTCGGAACTGGGCGTCGCCTTCCTGTTGTTCATGATCGGTCTGGAGCTGTCATGGGAGCGGCTGCGCGCCATGCGTCGGCTCGTGTTCGGCCTGGGACTGATGCAGGTCGTCGTCTGCACCGCCGTGCTCGCGGGCGGCTTCATGCTGATGGGCCAGACCCTGGCCAGCGCCGTGGTGCTGGGCATGGGCCTCGCCCTGTCCTCGACGGCCGTGGTAATGCCCGTGCTGGCCGAGCGCGGGCGGCTGAAGGGAACGGTCGGCCGTTCCACCTTCGCCATCCTGCTGGCCCAGGATCTGTCGGTCGCGCCGATCCTGATCACCGTCACCGTCCTGGCGGCGCTGGCCCAGCAGGGCGGCGCGCTGGATCCCGCCGTTCTGGGGCGCGCCCTGTTCACCCTGGTTCCGGCCGCCATCGGTCTGGGTCTGATGGTGCTGCTGGGGCGCGTGGTTCTGCGGCCGATGTTCCGGTCGGTGGCGAAGGCGCGCAAGGCCGACCAGGGCGGCGAACTGTTCGTCGCCGCCTCCCTGCTGGTGGTGGTCGGGGCCGGTCTCGCCGCCCAGGCCAGCGGCCTGTCGATGAGTATCGGCGCGCTTGTCGCCGGCGTGCTGCTGGCCGAGACCGAGTTCCGGCGCGAGGTCGAGGTTTCCATCGAACCGTTCAAGGGGCTTCTGCTGGGCGTCTTCTTCGTCGGCGTCGGCCTGGGTCTGGACCTGGACGCCATCGCCGCCGATCCGGTCGGCGTCTTCGGCCTGGCCCTGGCTCTGACGGTCGTGAAGACCGGCGTGATCTTCAGCCTCGCCCGTTTCTGGGGCCTGGGCGCCCGCCCGGCGCTGGAGACGGCGCTCGTTCTGGCGCCGGCGGGCGAGTTCGCTTTCGTGGTCTTCGCCACCGGCCTGGTCGAAGGCCTCGCGCCGCCGCAGCTGACCAACACCGTGGCCCTGTCGGCGACCGTCAGCATCTTTTCGATCCCCCTGCTCGCCCTGCTGGGTCAGAAGCTGGCGCGCAAGTCGGCAGCGGCAGGCCATCCCGTCGAGCTTCCAAAGCTGGAGACGGCCGGCGGCGCGGTCATCATCGTCGGCTTCGGGCGCGTCGGCCGGTTGATCGGGGAAATGCTGAAGGCGCACGATCAGCCCTTCATCGCCCTGGACACCGATGCGGGCGCCGTCGCTGCGGGTCGACGTGACGGATTCGATGTCTTCTATGGCGATGCGGGGCGGCGCGAGATGCTCCAGCACTGCGGCGTCCAGTCCACCCGCGCCCTGATCGTCACCATGGACGCGCCGACGAAAGTGGACGAGGTGGTCACCACGGCGCGGTCGATGCGCGACGACCTGATCCTGATCGCGCGCGCTCGCGACGATCAGCACGCCATTCGGCTGTATGGACTGGGCGTCACCGACGCCGTGCCGGAGACGACCGAGGCCAGTCTGCAGCTTGCCGAAAACACCCTGGTCGATCTGGGCGTGCCCATGGGCCTAGTGCTCGCCTCGGTCCACGAACGTCGCGACCAGTTCCGCAAGGCCTTCCAGTCGGCCATCCCGATCGAGCGTCGCAATCGCCCCAGCCGCGCACTGCGCCGCACGCTACGCCCGGCGCGGGTCGACCCCGCGCCGGAGTAAGGAAGCCCCTTACAGACGGTCGCCGGACCCATTTTCGTCATGGTTCCGTGATGCAAGCGCGCCTCTCCATGACTGCATCTGCGGAGCAGAAGCGCCCTTTCGGTTCGATCCAAGGGCTCAGACATTCATTCGAGGTCGCTGCCGGGCCCGCCCCGACCAGAGGCCGAAAGTAGAGTAAAAGCCTGATTATATGACAGATACCGTCGCCTCCCTCGCTGTCGAGCCCCGCTTGAACCGCCGCCAGGCCGCCAAGATCCGCACGCGACAAAAGGTTCTGGACGCCGCCCGCTCGCTCTTCGCCGAGCGCGGCTATGAGCCCGCCACGATCCGCGACATCGCCAAGGGCGCGGGCATGTCCACCGGCGCCGTGTTCGCCAACTTCCAGGACAAGGCCGAACTGTTCGAAGCCGTCCTGACCGAGGACATGACGCGCCTGGCCGAGGTGGTCGAGGCCGCGGCTCCCGAAGGCGAGCCCGTCCGCCAGCGTCTCGTCAGCGCGCTGAGCGCCGGCTACCACTCGTCGCTAGACCAACTGCCCCTGTTCCAGGCGATCGTGGCCCGCTCGTGGTTCCAGCCCCTGGCCGCCGAAATGCGCGCGCGCGCCGCGACCAAAAACCTGCTGCTCGCCATCAGCAACATCCTTCAGGATGCGGTGGCCAAGGGCGAACTGTCCAAAGACGCCGACAGCCGCCTGCTGGTCGAGCTGATCTGGGACGCCTATCTGTCGAACTACCGCCGCGCCGCCTATGACGAATGGGACGCGCAGGCCCTGTCGGACCATATGGGCAAGCAGATCGACGTGATCCTGGCCGGCGCCATCGCCGCCAAATAGGCCAGAGCAAAGCCGCTTTTCGAAAGGCCGGGTCCGCCAGCGCGGGCCCGGCCTTTTTCATGAGCGTCAGGTCCGGCGTTTCAGGGTGACGTAGAAGGCGCCGTTTCCGCCGTGCTTCTGGTGGGCGATGGTGAAGCCCGACACCACGCCGCGCAGTACGGGCGAATGCATCCATTCCGCAAAGGCCGAACGGATCACCCCGCCGCCCATCCGGCCCTGGCCGGTGATGACCAGCACCGCCCGCATGCCGCGCGCCTGGGAGGATGTCAGGAAGCCTCGAAGCTGATCCTCGGCCTCGAACCGGCCGAAGCCATGCAGGTCGATGCGCGCCTCGATGGGATCGCGTTCGCGCGACAGCCGCTGCTTGCGGCGCGGCTCCAGATCCTCGGGCGCGGGCCTGGGCTTGTTCGGCGAAGGTCGCTTTTCCGCAGGCGGCGCGACAGTGGTGCGTTTGGGGGACACCTTGACCAAGGGGCGCGGGCGCTCGATCGGCGTCACCACGATCTCGGGCGGCGTTTCGGCGCCGGGCGTGACGCGGGCGGCCTTGCGCGTCCTCGGCGTCACGACCGATCCGGCCACGCGGGTCCAGATGCGACGGTCTTCGGGCGTCAGTCCGTTCTCGTCACGGCTCGGCCCCTTTCGCTTCATGCCTCGCCGTCGTCCTCGATGGTGTCGCCGGGGCCAGGCTCATGCGCCAGCAAGTCACCGGGCTGGCAGTCTAGCTCGCGGCACAGGGCGTCCAGGGTCGAGAACCGCACCGCGCGCGCCTTGCCGGTCTTCAGGATCGACAGGTTCGCCACCGTCACCCCGACCCGGTCGGCGAGTTCGGTCAACGACATACGGCGTTCCACGAGGACGCGGTCGAGCTGGACGCGGATGGCCATGCGCAAATCCTACTTCGAAACGGCTCAGATCGTCAGTTCGGATTCGCGACGCAGGCGCGCGCCCTCGCGGAACACCTCCGCCAGCACGAAGACGATGAGCACGGAAAAGATGGGGGTCAGCAGTTCGCCGAAGCCCTGCGGATCCATGACGCCGGGCGCCAGGCGCTTGGCGACGAAGCCCTGGGCCACCCAGACGCCGCCGGTCACGACCGCCAGGGTCAGGCCGATCTGGCGCAGACGGCGCACATTATCGGGCTGGAACGGGTCGCCCATGGTCAGGGTGCGGATGATGCGGCGCAGGCTGCGCAGGATCAGCATGAAACCGCCGAAGTAGGCGGTCGCGGCGCCCAGGCCGAACAGCAGCAGGGTGCGCGTCAGCGGCAGTTGCTTGCCGCCGGAATCCCCGCTGACGGTGATGTTCACATTGTCCAGGGGAATGAAGATCGCGGCGATGACCAGCAGCAGCAGCACGCCGGTGATCAACCAGAGAAGGATGTAGGCCACATCCAGCACCACCTTCAGCACGCTGGACACCGAACCCGGGCCGAGCGCCTTGATCGGCGCGCCCAGCCAGTTCGAAACGCTTGCCTCGCCTCGCTTCAGCGGATTTGGCGGCAGGGGCATGCGCATGGTCTTTTTGATCTCAAGCCGGGGAAGGCGGGGCGATGGCCACGCGGGGTCCGGCGAACCCGCGCGCGGCTCTATACATCGCGGTCTTCATGCAGGTCGTCAAAGCTCCAGTGATCGAAAAGAGAGGGATCAAAGGGCTTGGAACAGAGTGACGACCAGGGCGGTGGGCAGGGCGGCGATCAGAACGGTGCTGACAAAAGCAGCGCCGACCTTGTCGAGCCACATCGAGGTGTTCATCGTATGCATTGTGGTTCTCCGTCTTTCTTGTTTGGGCGATTATCGCCGTTTGGATTTGTTAGCCGCATGATCGTTCCCGGTTTTCCGGAAGTCCTGAACGCTGCGACCTCGTTCCTGACGATCAATAGATAGGCTGTGCGGGCGAAAAAGGCACGTTACATATCGTTTAACGATATTAAACTTTGGCAATAGACTGTTTCAGGAGCGTGATCGACGATGAATCTCAAGCTTATCAAAGGGATGCGGATCGTCGTGGCGACGCATAACGCCGGCAAGGTTCCCGAAATCTCGGCGCTGCTGGGCGGAAATTACCAACTCGTCACCGCCGGCCAGCTGAACCTGCCCGAACCCGACGAAACGGAGAGCACATTCACCGGCAACGCCATGCTGAAGGCGCGCCACGCGGCCGAACTGTCGGGAGAGGTTTCGCTGGCCGACGATTCCGGCCTGTCGGTCGCGGCGCTGGATGGCGCGCCGGGCATCTTCTCCGCGCGCTGGGCCGGGCCGGGCAAGGATTTCGCCGTCGCCATGAAGAAGGTCGAGGAGCGGCTGGAAGAGATCGGCGCGACGGACCGCACCGCCTGGTTCACCTCGGCCCTGGCGGTCGCGTGGCCGGACGGCCCTTGCGTGGTGGTGCAGGGCGAGGTTCACGGCCGGCTGACCTTCCCCCCACGCGGCGATCGGGGGTTTGGTTACGACCCGCTCTTCATTCCGACTGGCGGCGACCAGACTTTCGGCGAGATGGAGCCGGCGGCCAAGGACGCCATCAGCCATCGCACCGTCGCCTTCGCCAAGCTGAGAGCCGCCCTGATTGACTGATCCGCTTGATCCGGGATCGGACGTCGGCCTCTACGTCCACTGGCCCTATTGCGCACGCATCTGCCCCTACTGCGACTTCAACGTCGTGCGCGATCGCGGGCGCACCGAGGAACAGGCCGGGCTGGTCGAGGCGATCCTGGCCGATCTGCGCGACCAAAGGGATTTGACAGGCCCGCGACGGCTGGCCTCGATCTTCTTCGGAGGCGGCACGCCGTCGCTGATGGCGCCCGACGCCGTCGCGCGCATCGTGGCGGCGGCCCGCGACCTGTTTCCGCCCGCCGGCGACATCGAGATCACGCTGGAAGCCAATCCCACGGACGCCGAGGCCGGCCGGTTCGCCGCCCTGGCCGACGCCGGCATCAACCGCCTGTCGATGGGGGTTCAGGCGCTGGACGACGCAGCCTTGCGTTTTCTGGGTCGCGACCATTCGGCGGCCGAGGCCCTGCGCGCGGTCGATCTGGCCCGACGCGCCTTCGACCGACTGTCCATCGACCTGATCTACGCCCGCCCGGACCAGACGCCTGAAGATTGGGCCGCCGAGCTGACGGCCGCGCTGGCGCTCGGGTTCGAACACGTCTCGCCCTATCAGCTGACCATAGAGCCGACGACCGCCTTTGGTCGGGCCTTCGTGCGCGGAACCCTGACCCCGCCGGACGAGGACCGGGCCGCCTCCCTCTACGAAACCACCCAGGACGTCCTCTCGGCCGCCGGCTTCGACGCCTATGAGGTGTCCAACCACGCGCGCGGTCTCGCCGCCCGGTCGGCGCACAATCTGCATGTCTGGCGCGGCGGCGACTATCTGGGCCTTGGCCCCGGCGCTCATGGCCGGCTGACGCTGGACGGCGTCAGGACCGCGACCGTCGCCCACCGCCGCATCGCCGACTATGTGGCGGGCGTCTCGGACCGCACGCCCTGGTCCGAGCGCGACGCCCAGACTGCGGCCGACGCCGCCGAGGAACGGCTGCTGCTGGCCTTGCGCACCACCGAAGGCGCGCCTGTCGCCCTGCTGTCGGCGCTCGGCCTGTCGCCTGAAGGCGCGCCGGTCGCGGACCTGATCGCCGACGGATTCCTGATGCTAAACGCCGAGCGACTGATCGCCACCGAGCGCGGCCGTCCGGTGCTGGACGGCGTGCTGAAGGCGCTGCTGACCTAGGCCTTCTTCAGCCCTAGCATCCCCAACCAGCCGCCGCTGGTCAGCAAAGCGACATCCAGCAGGGCCAGCGGCAGGGGCGTCGAAACCGGCGCGGCGATGAAACGCGAACGCCAGTCCGGGCCGAACTTGGCCTTGTAGCTGCGCAGACCCTGGAAGCCGTAGAGCGCCCCGCCCTCTTCGAACACCAGGGCGCCGACGCGGGCGAAGACCGGCGCGATGCGACGATCCTCCAGCCCGGCAAGCGGCGCCATGCCCAGGTCGAAGCTGGCCAAGCCTTCCGCCTTGGCCCACTGTGCGCAGCGAATGAACAGATAGTCCATCACCCCATGCGGCGCGTCCGGCCGATGGCGCATCAGGTCGACCGCCGCCTCGTCCGGCGAGGTCAGCAGATTGGCGAAGGCGACGATGCGACCGCCCTCCTTGACCACGGCCAGCGGCGTCAGATCCAGATAGTCGACGTCGAAGCGCCCCAAGGAGAAGGATTTCTCCGAGCCCTCGTGCATAGCCAGCCAGGCGTCCGAAATCTCGTGCAGCTCGTGCGCGATCTCTGCGGCCGAACCGGGCGGAAGAACCTCAAACGAAGAGCCTTCACGCTCGGCGCGATTGATGGCCGTGCGAAGGTTCTGCTTGCCCTTGCCCTCGATGGAGAAGCGGTGGGCGTCGATCACGGCCGTCTCGCCGACCTTGCGCACCGCCAGTCCCATGGTCGCCAGATCGCCCAGCACCTCTTCGCTGACAGAATAGAAGACCGCCGCCCCACCGTAGCTGTCGGCCATCTCGGCAAAGGACCACAGCAACTCCAGCCGTTCGCTCTTGAGCCCGGCCGGTTCGCCCATGGCGATCCAGCGCCGTCCCCGCACGCGATAGGCCAGGAAGCTGGAACCCGACGGGCTGAACATCAGCGCCTTGTCGCCCAGCATGGCCAGCCACGCCTCGGGCGTGGCCGTATCGGCCGTCTGCAGCGCCTGGAGCGCGCGATCGATGTCGGCCTTGCTGGCCGGTCCGTGACTGTGGGCGCCCGGCGAGCTCAGCAGCGAGCGGCCGGCCACGACCAGCGTCAGGATGGCCAGAACCAGCCCGGCCCGCAGGAAGCCGGACGCCTGGCGATCGCTGAGGAAGCGCCACCAAAGCTCGTCATTATAGGCCACGTCGCGATAGGCGAAGAAGCCCAGCCACAGCATGGCCGCCACCACCGCCGTCAGCAGCAACAGCCAGCTGGGCCGCAGCGGCTCGCTGAGCCGCGAGCGCCGGTTGAAGGCCGTGCGGCACGGCGCCAGCAGGGCGGCGACGACCAGCAAATCCGTCGCCTGCTGCCAGTCCAGACCCTTCAGCACCGAAAACACCGCCCCGGCCGCCAGGACCAGCAGGGCGGCCCAATAGGCGCCGCGTCGACGCCGCCACAGACCCGCCGACAAGAGCAGAAGAAGAAAACCGGCGATGCTGCCGACAAAGTGCGACAGGTCGATCAGGATGGGAGACACGACGCCCGTCAGCTGGCGCAACCGGCTGTCGAACTCGGGCGTGACCGCAGAGGCCAGCATCAGCGCGCCTGCGCCGAAGGCCAGCACCGCAAAGATCTGGGGCGTCAGCTCGAAGGCCAGACCCGCCAGTCGGCGGATCAGACCGGATGTGTGCCGGGGGCGGCTGGACAAGCGTGGCCTCTCGAATCGCGGATCGCCCGAACATAGACCAAGAATCGTCCAACCGGGGCGCTGCCAAGGTCATTTCGGGGCACACGAAACAATCCGTAACAGAGGGAGTATATAGGGGTGCGGGCGTCGGGTCCGCGTAACTGGGATGACCCATGACTATCAAGACCGTTCTTCTGGCTGGCGCTGCAGCCGCCTTCATGACCGCCGCGCCGGCTCTGGCGCAAGAAGCCACGCCCGCTCCCGCCGCCGCGCCTGCCGCCGCTGCGTCCTCGCAGCAATCGCTGTCGCTGAACCCCGGATCGAGCGTTTCCGGTCCTGACGGCGAGCTGGGCAAGCTTGAAGGCGTTCAGACCAATGCCGAGGGCAAGCAGGAGCTCACCGTTCGCGGCGCCGACGGCCAACTTCGCGCCGTGCCGCTGAGCGGCATCCGTCAGGAAGGCGCCGGCGTCGTGGTGGCCTACACCAAGGCCGAGTTCGACGCCGCTTCTCCGATCGCCGGCGCTGCGGCGGCCCCCGCCGCTGATCCGGCCGCCGCGCCTGCACCGACGTTGGAACCTGCGGCTGAGCCGACCGATCCGGCGACCACTGAACCGGCGACCCCGGCTCCGGACAGCGCCACGCCGGCTCCGACCGAGCCGCAATAAGACAGTCCTCCAAGGCTGAATGACCAAGGGCGGCCGGGTTTCCCGGCCGCCCTTTCGTCTGTCCGCAATCTGCGGCGACACTGGCGCAGCAAAAAGGGCGGCTCGTGAGAGCCGCCCTTTTCCTTATCGACCGACTGTCGGATCAAGCGCGACGCTTGACCAGTCCCAGAAGGAACAGCAGCAGGCAAGCGCCCAAGAACGCCACGATCAAGGTGACGAAGTTGAAGCCGCCAACCGGCGTGCCGAAGACGTTGTTCGAAATAAAGCCGCCGAGCAGAGCGCCGATGACGCCGACGATCAGGTTCGTCAGCAGACCGTGATTACGACCCATGACCTTTTCAGCCAGCCAGCCGGCGACGATGCCGATGACGAGCCAACCAATGATTCCGAGACCCATGCTGTGGTTCCTTCCTTTAAAAGCCAAGCTGTTGCAGTAAATGCGGCTCGGGCCATACGGTTGCGTCCTCGTTCCCACCTCGCCGCAATAAGGCCGAATTCGCCCGAGACGCGATCCGGCACGGCGATTGCCGTGATCGACGTGTGTCGTCCCGCATTGGGACAGACGTTGAGACGAGGATCACCGTCATGGCCGACGACATCGACCTTCATCTGGGCCGCCGCCTGCGCCGCCGTCGCCGCCTGCTGGGCCTGACCCAGCAGCAGTTGGCCGTTCAGGTCGGCATCCGCTTTCAGCAGATCCAGAAGTATGAATGCGGCGCCAACCGCATCTCCGCCGCGCGCCTGTGGCAGTTGGCCGAGGCGCTGGAGACGCCCGTCGCCTATTTCTACGATGGTCTGGCCGAGGCGATGGAGGCCGACGCCCCGCCGCCCAAGGGCGGCGAAGTCTTTTCGCGCAAGGAAACGCTGGATCTGATCCAGGCCTATTATCTGCTGGACGAACGGCCCCGCCGGCGTTTGCTGGATCTGGCCAAGTCCCTGCACGCGGGTGACGCGGCCGCCGCCTGATCGGCTCGTCTCAAGGGGCGCCCATACCGGCGAAAGCGCGGTAAGGGATCCCCATGACCGAATACGAAGCCTTCGCCATCGAACTGGCGCGCGAAGCTGCGCGCGTGACCCTGCCCTTCTTCCGCTCGGACATCGGGCATGACGACAAGGGCGGCGCGGCCGGCTTCGATCCCGTCACAGAGGCCGACAAACAGGCCGAGGCCGCCATCCGCCGCCTGATCGCCGCCCGCTATCCCGACCACGGCGTCATCGGCGAAGAGTATGGCGAGGATCGTCCGGACGCCGAGCACGTCTGGGTGCTGGACCCCATCGACGGCACGCGCGCCTTCATTTCGGGCCTGCCGCTGTGGACCACGCTGATCGCCCTGCGCACCAACGGAAAGCCCAACGTCGGCGTCATCGCCCAGCCTTATCTGGATGAAATCTTCATTGGCGGCCCGTCCGGCGCGCGCCTGTTGCGCGGCGATGTCGAGACGCCGCTGGCCGTGCGATCCTGCGAAAAGCTGACCGACGCCGTCATCTCAACCACGGACCCCGACATCTTCAACGGGGCCGAACTGGGCGCCTGGACCCAGGTCCGTGCGACCGCCCGCTTGGCGCGCCTGGGCTGCGACGCCTACGCCTACGCCATGGTGGCGGCAGGCAAGATGGATCTGGTCGCCGAGACCAGCCTGAAGCCCTGGGACTGGTCCGCCCTCGTGCCCGTCATCGAGGCGGCGGGCGGCAAGGTCGTGAACTGGCGCGGCGCAGCGCCGGACGACAAGGGCCAGATCCTCGCCGTCGGCGACGCGCGCCTGATCGACCAGGCCCTGGTGACGCTGAAACGCGCGGCCGCCTGACGCTCTCACCTGGCGCATATTGACGCAGGTCGCGAGACGGCGTCAGGGTGCGGACGGTTGAGGGGACGGATTCGATGGCTGGGCTGTCCAAATTGGTTGTCGGCGTCGACGTGCCCTGGGTCACGAGTTGGAGCGGCGAAGAGATCACGGGCGCCGCGCCGTGCCGAACCGTCGGCGGCCGTCTCGCCTTGATGCAGGCCAGCGCGCCCGGCGCTGGCAAGCCGCAATATTCAAAGAACCATCTGGTCCGACAGCGCCTCACGGTCGCGCGCATGCTGTGCCCGATGTGCGGCGAGCCGACTGAGGACGGCGATCGCTGGACCCAGATCGCCGCGCGACGATGCGCCGGACAGCTCAGGGCGCGCGGCGGTCAGGTTCGCGCCGACATCGCCGACGACCGGGTCATGATCGACGCCGGCTCGATCGCGCCTCTGCACCGCCGCTGCGTCGACCGCTCGATGAAATACTGCCCGCATCTGCGCGCCAGCGACGACGTGATGGTCATGCGCTTCCCGCGCGAGTGGATCGTTTTGCCCCTGCTGATCAAGGCCGAGACCGGCCCCGGCGTCGCCGTCGCCTTCCTGCAGCTCTGCGGCGTCACCCAGACGATCGACCGACGCTGGCGCGCCGAAACCGCCGCCTGAACGATCAGCCCGCCGTCACGTCCGCCGTCCTCGCCGACGGATCGGTGACCGCGTCCGCCGCAGGCGCAACCATATCGGCCATGGCGTCGAATTCGTTCAGGAAGACGGCGCGCAGGTCATCGGCCTCCATGATGACCTCATGCTTGGCGCCGGCGACCTCGACGTAGCGGCCGCGCGGGATGCGTTTGGCGGCCCATTGGTTGGTCTGTTTCCACACCACGTCGTCGGCGCCGGTCTGGACGATCACGACCGACGCCTTGACCGCCTTCAGGGCCTTGGGCTTCAGCGCGCGCTCGCCGGCGTCCAGCGCAAAGGCCAGCCAACCATAGGTGGGACCGCCGATCGCCAGGTGCGGGCATGCATAGAGCTGCTGTCGCCACATCTCATAGCGGGTCTCGTCCGAGGTCAGGGCGTCTTCGGCGAAATTATGGTCGAACGGATCGTCGGGGTCGCCCAGGATATAATCACCCGCCTGGCCATGGCGGATGTTCCAGCGCACCACCAGCTTGACCGACCACATCGACCGTTTGCCGGTCTTGATGCGCAGCATGGGGCTGGACAGGACCGCGCCGGCGAACCGGTCCTCGCCGCTTTCCAGCGACAGCAGGTTCAGGCAAGCGCCCATCGAATGGCCGACCATGATCCAGGGCTTGGGGCACTGGTCCTCGTAGGCGTTCAGCAGGCGATTGTAGTCGTCCAGAAACTCCTCGACCGCACGGGCGTGCCCCTTCAGCCGATCCGGCAAGAGCCGCGCCGACAGCCCCTGGCCGCGCCAGTCGTGGGTCAGCACGCACCAGCCGCGCGCCAGGAAGTTGCCGATCACCTCATAGTATTTTTCGATCGGCTCGGTTCGGCCGGGGCTTAGCACCACGGTGCCGCGCACCTTGTCCGCTGCGAGGTGAGACGGCTTCCACAGACCGGCGCGCAGCCGCATTCCGCCCGCGCCGCGAAACCAGTCGCCCTTTCCGCTGGGCGGCGGATAGGCGCCGGGCACCCCCATCAGCGGGGCGTTGGCGGCGAAGGCTTGGGCGCGGTTCACTCGGGCTTCCTGAACTTCAAGGTCATGCGATCGCTCTCGCCGATCGCGTCATATTTAGAGCGGTCGAAGGCGGGGTCCGCCGGTTCGCCGCGCGGCGCCGTCAGGCGCGTGGGCGCCAGGGTGTCGACGCCGAACGGGTGGTCCTTGGTGTCTTCCGGATTGGCGTTGATCTCGGACGCCTCGACGAAGACGAAGCCCGCCTCGGCCGCCAACTGGCGTACGAAGGCTTCCTGCACATAGCCGTTGGCCGCAACCGGATCCTGATCCTCCGCTGGGGACAGTCGATGTTGCTCGACGCCCAGGATGCCGCCCGGGCGAAGGGCGGCGAAGGCGTCGGCGAAGGCCTTTTCCGCAATGCCTGCCGCCATCCAGCCATGCAGGGTTCGCATGAACAGGCACATCTCGGCCGTACCCGCCGCGATCACCGGACCGGATCCCGCGCCAAAGACCGAAAACTGCGGCTCGCCATAAAGTTTCTTGTCGCTGGAGAATCGCGTGCGGAAGGCGGTGTTCAGCACGGCCTGCGCCGGATCGGCGGTCGGTCCCTCGGGGAACAGGGCGGCGACATAGGTGCCCGCCCCCTTGGCCAGATAGGGGGCCAGGATTTCGGTGTACCAGCCGCTGCCGGGCCAGAACTCCACCACCGTCATCTTGGGTTGAAGTCCGAAGAACCGCAGCGTCTCCATCGGATGGCGGAAGGCGTCGCGCGCCTTGTCCTGGGCCGAGCGCCAGGATCCCTCGACCGCCCATTCCAGCGAGCCTTCCGGCGGCCCCGCGGGTGCGGGTGGCGCGGCCGGCGCCTTTGCGGCCTCGTCCTTGCGCCCGCAAGCCGCCACGCCGATCAGCCCCAGCGCCGCAGCGCCGCTCAGCAGAAACCGACGCGACAATCCGCTCGCGCTCGCCAGACGATCAGCCATTCAAAACCTCCGCAGGACGCCGGGACCCGCGTCCGACGCACCCTGACGTCTTGGGCTTAATCGGGTTCGCAGGGCCGGTCAAAACGCAAGACAGCCTATTCGGGCTTGCGGAAACGCAGGGTCATCCGGTCGCTCTCGCCGATGGCGTCGAAGGCGGCGCGTTCCTCGGGCGTCAGGGTGCGGCCGGACGGATCGTTGCGCGCAGCCGACTGGCGGATCGGCGGCAGCGTCCAGACCCCGAACGGATGATCGTGGTCGTCCTTGGGATTGGCGTTCAGCTCGCTGCGCGCCTCCAGCACGAAGCCGGCGTTGCGCGCCTCATGGATCACATAGCTTTCGGGCACATAGCCGGTGGAGGCGACGTCAGCGACATTCAGACCCTCCGCGCTGCGGTGCTGTTCGACGGCCAGCACGCCGCCGGGCTTCAAGGCCTTGAAGAAGGCCTGCAGATACGGCTGGGTCCGGCCGTCGCGCGACCAGTTGTGGAAGGCGCGGGCCACCAGGATGAAGTCGGCGGTCCCGTCCGCCACGCCCATGCCTTCCAGCGGGCGATTGACCGGCACATAACGCCCGCCGGTCGCCGCCGCATAGGGCTCCAGAATGTGCCGCCACCAGCTGGCGCCGCCCGGCTCGATCTCCACCACCGTCATCCCCGGCGTCAGCCCCCAGAAGGTCAGGGATTCATACGGATGACGATAGACGTCGCGCGCCCGGTCGGCGGCGGGCCGGGTCTCGGCGGCGATGGCGGTCTGCAACGCCGTGTCGTCGGAGAAGGTCGGCATGGCGCTGGACAGGGCCGAACGCGGCGGCGTCCACGCGCCCTGGGTCTGGGGCGACTGTTGGGCCAAGGCGGGGGCGGCGGACAGCAGGACGGCGGCGAGGCCGTAGACGGCGAGGCGCATGATCGAGGGGCTCCAGGTTCAGGTCGTTCTCCATAGGCAGGCGGACCGCCCGCGCAAATGAACTTCGCGAGACACAGGCGGATTTGACGCAAGCAAAATCGTGCAGGCGGCGCCCTTGACGCCGTTTCGCCGGTTCCCATCTTGGCTTTCGAGGACGCCGATTTCGGGTTCTCCAGACTGACGGCGCCGGTTTCGGGTCGTCGATCTGATCTCCCACCGTCCGGGCCAAAACGCCGGGCGGCTCAACCTTGCTGATCCTCAGGAGGATGCTGATGCGTACTTATGATTTCACCCCGCTGTACCGCTCGGCCGTCGGCTTCGACCGTCTGGCCAATCTGCTGGAAAACGCCTCGCGCGCGACCAGCCAGGACACGGGTTATCCCCCCTACAACATCGAGACCACGGGCGAGAACGCCTATCGCATCGAGATCGCCGTCGCCGGCTTCAGCCCCGACGAGCTGAATATCGAGGTGAAGGAAAACCTGCTCACCGTGACCGGCCGCAAGACCGCAAACGACGATACGGCGACGCAGAAGACCTACCTGCATCGCGGTCTGGCCGAGCGCGATTTCGAGCGCCGCTTCCAGCTGGCCGACTATGTCGTCGTCAATGACGCCAATCTGGTCAACGGTCTGCTCTCGATCTCGCTGAAGCGCGAGCTGCCCGAGGCGCTGAAGCCCCGCCGTATCGAAATCGGCGCCGGCCAGCCGCTGATCGAAGGCCAGGCCGAGAAGAAGGCCGAAGCGGCCTAAGCCGTTTCAAGGCGAACTATGAAAGGGCGGCGTTCGCGCCGCCCTTTTTCTATGCCGCCAGGTGCGAGAACGCGGCGACGACCTGTTCATAGGCCGGGCGTTTGAACGGCACGATCAGGTCGCAGGCGTCCGACAGCGGCCCCCAGCGCCAGGCGTCGAACTCGACCTCGTCGTCGGCCGCCAGATCGATCTCGGCTTCGTCGCCGGTGAAGCGGAAGGCGAACCACTGCTGCTTCTGCCCCTTGAAACCGCGCCAGGCCTTGGCGTTGTTCATGGCTTCGGGCGGGAAGTCGTACAGGATCCAGTCGTCCGTCCGCGCCAGCAGTTCGATCGAGGTGACGCCGGTCTCCTCATGCAGTTCGCGGCGGGCGGCGGCTTCCAGATCCTCGCCCGCATCGACGCCGCCTTGCGGAAACTGCCAGTTATGCGGACCGGACGTAGCGTGCCGCTGGCCGTACCAGACCAGGCCGTCGCGGTTGAACAGCACGACCCCGACATTGGGCCGATAGGCGTCGAGATCGGACACTAGCGCCCCGGCCGCATCGACATGGACGAGGCCGGCGCCAGTTGCAGGCCGCGCTGTTCCAGACCGGCGGTCCAGCGGGCGGCGGCCTCGACCGTCACCGGATAGCTGAAGCCGGCCCCCAGGGCCGAGCCGCGCAGCTTGGCCTGGGCTTCCAGACCGTTCAGGGCGGCGACGATGGCGGCGGGCGACTGGGTCCGGTCGATGACGCGGTCCGCGCTGGCCCGCGCCCAGGCGCCCGGCCGACGTTGGAACGAGCCGTCGTCCAGGAAGGCGACGCCGCGCTGGCGCAGGACGCTCAGGAAGGCGTTCATACCGGTGTCCGACCCGGCGAACCGGTCGCCCAGATAGTTGGTCACGCCGAAATAGCCCGTGGCGCGGCTCAGCAGCCAGTCCATCTTGGCGGTCACGTCGTCGGCGCCGCCGTCGGCAAGCAGCGTATAGGGTCCGGGGTCGTTGTCGGGATAGCCGGTCGGCTCCATCGGCATTTCCAGCATGACCTCATGACCCTGCGCGCGCGCCTGGTCGATCCAGCCCTGCAGATTGTCGGCATAAGGCACGAAGCTGAGCGTGACCTCCGGCGGCAGGCGTTCGATCGCCGCGCGGGTGGTCACGGCGTTCAGGCCCAGCCCGCCGACGATCAACGACACGCGCGGCTTGCCGTTCGGTCGGAACGGTCGGGCATAGGCCTGGGCCGGCACGCGGCCGTCGGGCGCGATCATCGGCAGGGGACCGTTCGATCCGGGCTGCCACAGGCCGGCGATGGGGGCCTTGGCCAGGGGCGAGGCGGCGTGGACGGGCGCCGTGATGGGCGCGCCCTGACCCGAGACGCTGCCGCCGTCCGGCAGGGTGATGACGGCGTCGCCGCCCGCGGCCGGATCGGCGCCGCCCGCCAGATTCTGATACAGCCCCATCGCGCCCATGGAGAAGGCTTCGAAACCCGTCGGGGCCGGCGCTTGCGGTGCGGGCGCGTCACGTTCCAGCGCGACATGGGCCGAGGGCGTTCCCGCCTTGGGATCGCCCAGCACCGTCAGGAACAGGGCGCTGGCGCTGAGCAGCAGCAAGCCCGCCAGACCCGCCGCGACCGGCGGCTTCTTCAAGGCGTCGACGACAGGTTTCAGGCTCGGGCCGTCCTTGGCGCGCGGGGCGGTCCCGGCGGTGGCGGCGAGTGCGGATTGGCGTTTGGCGAACATGGGCAAGAGTGGAACCGATCTGGAATCCTACGCCCGCATCATCGCGCGCCGTCGGTTAAGAAACCCTAACGGGCGGTTCACCATGATCGACGCGGTGATTTCTGGTGGCGACTGTCACGGATCGTGCGTTGACGCGGGCGACTTCGCCCTTCCAGATGCCGACCTCCCCACGCCGACCCAGGATATTTCAGATGATGAGCCCCGCCGCCGACGACGCCCTGCGTGACGAAGTTCGACTGCTGGGCGGCATTCTGGGCGACATCATCCGCGACGAGGGCGGTCAGGCCCTGTTCGACCATGTCGAGGCGGTGCGACAGGCCTCGATCGCCTATCACCGCGACCCGGCCTCGCACCCCGCCAAGCGTCTTGAGAAGCTGCTGACCGCGATGTCGGTGGATCAGGCGGCCGGTCTGGCGCACGGCTTCGCCTTGTTCTCGCTGCTGGCCAATATCGCCGAGGACCGCTCGACCCGTCGTCGCGCCCAGAGCCAGGCCGTGGCCGGCGCCCGGCCCGACACGCCGGAAGGCGCGCTGAAGCGTCTGGCCGACCAGGGCGTGGATCGCGAGGCCGTGCGCGCCCTGCTGGATCAGTCGCTGATCTCGCCCGTCCTCACCGCCCACCCGTCGGAGGTCCGGCGCAAGAGCGTCATCGACCGTATCGCCGCCATCACCGACCTGTTGGACGCCTGCGACAAGGCCGGCGACGCCTGCACTCTGGACGCCATCGCCGAACCGCTGCGCCGCCAGATCGTCATCCTGTGGGCCACGCGTCTGGTCCGTACCCAGGGCCTGGTGGTGCAGGACGAGATCGACACCGTGGTCTCCTTCCTGGACCGCATCTTCCTGCACGTCGCGCCCAAGCAGTTGTCGGCTTGGCGGCGGTTGCTGGAGGCGCCCGAGCTGAAGCCCTTCATGCGCGTCGGCACCTGGGTCGGCGGCGACCGCGACGGCAATCCGAACGTGGACGCCACGGTGATGGCCGCCGCCTTCCGCACCCAGGCGCGGGCCGTGCTGAGCTTCTATCTGGAGGAGGTGCACGCCCTCGGCGCCGAACTCAGCCTCGCGGCCGAACTGGCCCAGGTGTCGCCCGCGCTTCAGGCCCTGGCCGACGCCGCCCATGACCCCTCGCCCCACCGCGCGGACGAGCCCTATCGCCGCGCCCTGACCGGTATCTATGCCCGCCTGGCCGCCACGCACGAGAAGCTGGGCGACGCCCCGCCGCCGCGTCGCCCCGCGGTCCAGGCCGAACCCTATCCCGGGCCTGACGCCTTCGAGTCTGATCTGAAGACGCTTCACGACAGCCTGGTGTCGCACCACGGCGGCGTCTTCGCCGACGACCGGCTCAGCGACCTGATCACGGCGGTCGAGGTGTTCGGCTTCCACATGGCGACCCTGGACATGCGCCAAAACGCCGACGTCCATGAGCGCGTCGTCGCCGACCTGCTGAAGGTCGGCGGCGTTCAGTCCGACTATCTGGCGCTGGACGAAGAAAGCCGCCTCAAGGTGCTGGCCGCCGAACTGGCCTCGTCGCGCCTGCTGTTCAGCCCCTATGCCGACTATGAGCCGGAAACGCTGAAGGAGCGCGCCATCCTTCAGGCGGCCGCGACCGCCCTCGCCGCCTTCGGCCCCCAGGCCATTCGCACCCATATCGTGTCCAAGACGGACGCGGCGTCCGACCTGCTGGAAGTCTATCTGCTGCTCAAGGAGGTCGGTCTCTACCGACCCGAAGACCCCGCCGCCTGTCCCATCCAGGCCGCGCCCCTGTTCGAGACCATCGAAGACCTTCGCGCCGCCCGCCCCACACTGGAGCGGCTGCTGCAGGAGCCGTCGGCCCTCGCCGTCGCCAAGGCGCGCGGGGTGCAGGAGGTGATGATCGGCTATTCGGACTCGAACAAGGACGGCTCCTATCTGACCTCCGGCTGGGAGCTGCACGAGGCCTCGCGCGCCCTGGTCGAGGTCACGCAGAAGCACGGGCTGAAGCTGCAACTATTCCACGGGCGCGGCGGCACGGTCGGGCGCGGCGGCGGTTCGTCCTTCGCCGGCGTCCTGGCCCAGCCGGAAGGCACGGTCCAGGGCCGCATCCGCACCACCGAACAGGGCGAGGTCATCGCCAACAAATACGGCGAACCGGAGATCGCGCTTCGCAATCTGGACGCCCTGACCTGCGGCGCCATGCTGGCCTCGCTGGGCAAGGGGACGGACCACGCCTTCACCGCCGAACACGGCGCGACCCTGTCGGACCTGTCGGCGCGTTCGATGGCCGCCTATCGCAAGCTGGTCTATGAGACCGACGGCTTCGTCGACTACTACCGCGCCGCCACCCCCATCGCCGAGATCGCCGATCTGAAGATCGGCTCGCGCCCGTCGTCGCGCACCGCCTCGACGCGGATCGAGGATCTGCGCGCCATTCCGTGGGTGTTCAGCTGGTCACAAAGCCGGGTCATGCTGCCCGGCTGGTTCGGCTTCGGCTCGGCCGTGCAGGGCAAGGACATCGGCGAGCTGAAGGCGATGGCCGAGGCCTGGCCCTTCTTCAAGACGCTGGTCCAGAACATGGAGATGGTCATGGCCAAGTCCGACATGACCATCGCCCGCCGCTACGCCACCCTGGTCCCCGACGCCTCTCTGGCCTCGCGCATCTATGGCGAAATCCGCGAGGAGTGGCAGCGCACCCATGACGCCATCCTGGCCATCACCTGCCATGACGCCCTGCTGGGCGGCCAGCCCGAACTGGACCGGCTGATCCGGCTGCGCATGCCCTATGTCGAGCCGCTGAACCACGTCCAGATCGAATTGATCCGCCGCCGCCGCGCCGGCGACGACGACCCCCGCGTTCGCGAGGGCATCCTTCTGGCCATCAACGGCGTGGCGGCGGGATTGCGAAACAGCGGGTGACTACAGCCACTTTGTCCGTTTGAACGTCACATACAGCGCCGCGCAAATGGCCGCGATTACGCCCAGGACCGCATAGTATCCGTATTCCCAGCGCAGCTCGGGCATGTGTTCGAAATTCATGCCGTAGATGCCGGCGATGGCGGTCGGCACGGCCAGGATGGCGGCCCAGGCTGCGAGTTTGCGGGTGATCAGGCCCTGACGCTGCTGCTCCAGCAGGTTGGCGACTTCGAAGACCGACGACAGGATGTCGTTCAATCCCCCCAACCGACTGTTCACCCGCCGCACGTGGTCGCCCACGTCGCGGAAATAGGGCCGCACGTCCGGGTCGATACAGGGCAGGTCCAGAGACTGAAGCCGTCCCAGCACCTCTTCCATCGGCCCCAGGATGCGCCGGAACTTCAGCAGCTCGCGGCGCAGTGTGAAGAGCCGGCGGATTTCCAGGCGTGACAGGAAGGCGTCCAGCGTCCGCTGCTCCATCTCCAGAACGCTGTCCTCGACATCGTCGACGATGGGGGCATAGGCGTCGACGATGAAATCCAGAATGCCGTGCAGGACAAAGTCCGGCCCCTTCTTCAGTTGCAGGGGCGACGCTTCCAACTGCGCTCGAAGCAGATTGTGCGCGCGGGCCGAGCCGTGGCGGATGCTGACCACATGGTCGTCGCCGACGAAGACGTGCGTTTCGCCATAGGCGATACGATCGTCGATCTTCAGAGCCGTGCGCGCCACGACGAACAGTTCGCGGCCATAGACCTCGACCTTGGGCATCTGGTGCGCCGCCAGAGCGTCCTCGACCGCCAGCGGATGCAGTTTGAACCGATCGACCAGAATCTCGATCTCTGCGTCCGTCGGATCGTAAAGGCCGATCCAGACGAACTCGCCCGGCTCCAGCGCCAGCCCCTCTGGCGTCAGCGGCGCCTCTCGCACGCGCTGACCGTCGCGATAGACGTAGGAGGCGACGACGGTCATGCGGGGTTCCGGGATCTGTGCGGGTCTCGACCTGCTCTAGGCCAGGTTTCAGCCAAACGAAACGGCCGGCGGATCGCTCCGCCGGCCGTCAGGTTCACGAACGCGCTCAAGCAGCGCGAAGCGCGGTACCGCCCTCGATCAGGAAACCGGGAAGCCCCGGACCTTCAGCAGGGCCGCCACGTCCGGGTCGCGACCGCGGAAGGCGCGATAGGCTTCGGCGCGGTCCGTGGTGTTGCCGGGCGCCAGCATGATCGACTTGAAGCGGCCGGCGATGTCCGGATTGAACACGTCGCCCGACTCTTCGAAATAGGCCCAGGTGTCGGCGTCCATCGTCTCGGACCACAGATAGCTGTAGTAGCCCGCCGAATAGGCGTCCGACGTGAACAGGTGATTGAACTGCGGCAGGCGGTGCCGCATCACGATCTCCTTGGGCATGCCGATCCGCGCCAGGCTGGCCTTTTCGAACGCGTCGATGTCGGTCGGGGGCACGGCCTGGGTGTGCAGGTCCATGTCGACGATGGCCGAAGACAGATAGCTGACCGTCGCATAGCCCTGGTTGAAGGTGGCGGCGGCCTCGATCTTGTTGACCAGTTCGGCCGGCATGGCCGCGCCCGTCTGATAGTGCTTCAGATAGCCGTCCAGGATCGGGCGGCTCAGCACCCAGTGCTCGTGCACCTGCGACGGATATTCCACGAAGTCGCGCGGCGTATTGCCGTACGACGGATAGGTCACCACCGACGACAGATAGTGCAGGGCGTGGCCGAACTCGTGGAACAGGGTCTCGGCGTCGTCCAGCGAGATCAGCACGGGCTCGCCCGGCTCCGGCTTGGTGAAGTTGTTGTTGTTCGACGCCAGGATGACCTTCGAGCCGTCCAGCTGCGAGAAGGACCGATAGGTGGTCATCCAGGCACCCGAACGCTTGCCCGGACGGGCGTAGTCGTCGGTGTAGTAGAGACCGATCAGGCGGCCGTCGCGGCTCTTGTCATAGACCTCATAGGCCTCGACGTCCGGCTCGAAGGTCGGCACCGAACCCTTGGGCAGCTTCTTGAACTGGAAGCCGTACAGGCGCTCGGCCATGGCGAAGGAGCCGGCGCGGACCGCGTTCAGCTCGAAGTAGGGCTTCAACTGGTTCTGATCCAGGTCGTACTTGGCCTTCCGCACCTTCTCGGCGAAGTAGAGGTAGTCCCAAGGCTCGATGTCGAAGCCGGCGATCGCCTTCATGTCGGCGACTTCCTCGGCGACGCGGGCCTTGGCCGGCGCCCAGACGCGGTCCATCAGGGCCTGGGCATTGGCCGGGGTCTTGGCCATCGTGTCCTGCATGCGCAGTTCGGCGTGGTTGCGATAGCCCAGCAGCTTGGCGCGTTGGTCGCGCAGCTTCACGATCTCGGCGATGGTCGAGTTGGTGTCGTTGGCGTCGCCGTTGTCGCCGCGATTGACGAACTTCTTCCAGACCTGCTCGCGCAAGGCCCGGTCGTCGGCGAAGGTCAGGAAGGGATCGACCGCCGATCGCGTGTTCAGGATCGCCCAGCCCTGCAGATTGCGGCTGCGCGCCGCGCTGGCGGCGGCCGCCTTGTTGGAGTCCGGCAGGCCCCGCACGCCGGCCTCGTTGGGGATCAGCGTCCAGGAATTCTCATCGGCGACGACCTTCTGGCCGAAGCGGGTGAAGGCGTTGGACAGGGCGGTGTTGATCCGGCCCAGTTCGGCCTTGCCGGCCGCGTCCAGATTGGCGCCCGAACGGATGAAGGCGTCGCGGCGACGCTCGGCCAGACGCTTCTGCTGGGCGCTGAGGCCCGCCGCGTCCGCGGTGTCGGCGACGGCCTTGACCCGCTGGAACAGCTTCTCGTTGAAGGTGATCTCGTCGGAAGCCGCGGACAGCAGCGGCGACAGCTCGGTGTCGACCGCGTCATAGGCTTCGCCGCCGATGTTGGAGGTCATCACGCCATAGACATTGGACGCCCGGTCCAGTGGCTCGCCGGCCAGTTCCAGCGCCGCCATGGTGTTGGCGAACGTCGGGGCCTCGGGGTTGTTGGCGATGGCGGCGATGTCGGCGCGTTGCAGTTCGATGCCTTCCAGCATGGCTTCGCGCAGCTTGGCGGGCGTTACCTTGTCGAAGGGCGGAACGCCGTCATACTTCCCGGTCCAGGCCTGCAGCAGCTCGGCGCGCGGCGTCTGGCGGGGCAGGACGGCGCGGGCGATGCGCGCTTCCTCCGCGACGCTGGCGGCGGACGGCGCCGCAGCGGACCCGCTCGAGGTCGCGCCCGTGGAAGCGCAGGCCGATAGGGCCATCAGGCTGCCGCCCGCGATGAGAAGCTGGCGTCTATGCATGGAATGCTCCGAAACAAGATCATGGTTGCGATACACTTAGGCGCACGGATCGCCCCCGTCACCTGACGCGGGGATAAACTTGGCGCTAATCCGGTTGGATACGTCGTCGCACTGTTCTAAAGCCGGGCCATGGCTATTGGCGTTTTCGACTCCGGCGTGGGCGGCCTGACCGTCCACCGCGAACTGACCCGACGCTTTCCCCAGCGGGACTTCGTCTATCTGGCCGATCAGGCCCACGCCCCCTATGGCGGGCGCGGCGGCGAAGACATCGTCGAACTGACGAAAACCGGTTGCGAAAGGCTGTTCGACGCCGGCGCCTCCGTCGTCGTCCTGGCCTGCAACACCGCCAGCGCCATTGCGCTTCGCCGCCTACAACAGACCTGGCTGCCGGGTCTGCGCGAGCGTCTGGGCCGCCCGGTCAACATCCTGGGCATCATCGTCCCGACCATCGAGGCGGCGACCGGCAAGCCTTGGAGCTTCGAGGCCGAGCGCCCGCAGGAAGGCGAAAAGGTCGCCTCCATCGACATCACCGGCGTCTTCTGCACCGCCGCCACCGCCATCAGCCGCGTCTATGAAATCGAGATCGACAAGCGGCGCGAGGACATCGCCGTCTTCTCCGAGCCCTGCCCCGGCCTGGCGGGCCTGATCGAACTGGGCGCGCCGCCGGAGGAGCTGAAGGTGGTGATCGACGACCACGTCGACGCCCTGCGTCGCCGCATCGGCCGCCACCCGGACAAGGCCATCCTGGGCTGCACCCACTATGAGATTGTCGCCGAACTGTTCGCCCAGGCCCTGCCGGCCGGCACCGTTCTGATCGAACAGCCGACGGCGGTGGCGGATGCGCTGGAGCGCTATTTCAAGGCGCACCCCGAATACGATCTGGGCGACAGCGGGCGTCGCGACTTCCTGACCACCGGCCAGGCCGGGCCTCAGTCGGAACTGGTGTCTCAGTTTTGGGGCGCGCCGGTGACGTTCGAACAGGCCTGAGGGCTCAGCAGCCCGGACAATCGGGCAGCGGCTCGGTCTCCAACTGCAAGGTCGTATGGCCGATGGCGTAGCGCTTCGCCACGGCCTGGGCCTCGCAGATCAGGGCCGCCGTGTCGACGCGGTCGTGGACAAGGTGGGCGGTCAGGGCCGTCTCGGTCGTCGACAGTCCCCAGACGTGCAGATCATGCACGGCTCGCACGCCCGGCAGGCCGACCAGCGCCTGTTCCAGAGCCGGCACGTCCACGCCCGTCGGGGCGCCGTCCATGGCCAGATTGACCGAGTCCTTCAGCAAGCCCCAGGTCGACCACAGGATCACGACCACGATCACCAGGCTGACCAGCGGATCGACCACCGACCAGCCTGTCATCATGATCAGCCCGCCCGCCAGAACCACGCCCAGCGACACGCCCGCGTCGGCCATCATGTGCAGATAGGCGCCGCGCGCGTTCAGATCGTGCTGCGACCTCATGAACAGCAGCGCGGTGCCCAGGTTGATGACGAAGCCGATGCCCGCGACCGCCATGATGACGCCCGAGCCGACGGGCGCCGGTTCGTTGAACCGCCGCACGGCCTCGAAAGCGATGGCCCCACAGGCGAAGATCAGCAGCAGCGCATTGGCAAGCGCCGCCAGCACCGTCGCCTTGCCGAACCCATAGGTCCGCCGACCGCCCGCCGCCCCGTGTGCGCCGCGTCGCGCCAGCCAGGCCGCGCCGCCCGCCATGGCCAGACCCAGCACGTCCGACAGATTATGCCCGGCGTCGGCCAGCAGGGCGGTCGAGTCCGCGATCAGCCCCGCGCCGAACTCGCACGCGACGAAGGCCAGATTGACCACCAGGCCGACGGCGTAGCGCCAGTCGCCGGTGTTCACCGGGCCGTGGTTATGGGCGCCGTGGCCGTGATTGTGTCCGTGGTGGCTGTGGGAATGCCCATGGCCGTGATCCGCATGATCGTGGTCATGGCGGCGGCTGGGGCTGTGGTCGTGCGCGGCGTTCATGGGTCGCCTATACGCCCTCTGGCGAAACAGCCAAGCCGATACATGATAACGCATTGAATGTTATCATGTAATATCGCGTCAGTGTTGATGCATGGCGACGACGAGGCCGAGCGCGATCAGGGCCACGCCCAGCACCGCGCCCTCGTATCGCGCCCATCGCTCCAGCCGCAGGATCGAGGCGCCGGCGCTGGCCAGAGCCGTGAAGACCGCCATGCCGGCGATGGTCCCCGCCGCGAACACCACCGTCAGCAGCGCCAGGGCGCCAAGGCCCGCCGAGGCCGACGACAGATAGATGGGCAGCAGCACTTCACCTGGAGAGACCGCCATCATGGCGACCAGACCGAGGAAGGCGGCCTTATCGGACACGGCCGGCTCGGGCGTCTCGACCGCAGGCCCCCCGGCCATGGCCGGGCGCTTCAGGGTCGCGCGGGCCAGATAGAAGGCGCCGAACAGGAACAGCAGCACCGCCGCCAAGTGAGGCAGCACGCCCTCGATCCACTGATCCAGCGCCAGACCCGCCGCCACGATCAGACCGCCGACCACCGCCGTCGTGGCGATATGGGCCAGGCCCGCGGCCGTCACCGCCATCAGGATCCGCGACGGTCGCCAGCCTTGCGCCCGCCCAACCAGGGTGAACGGCAGCCAGTGGGTCGGCAGGGCCGCATGCAGAAAGGCCGCAACGAAGCCGCCGCCCAGAAGGGAAAGCATGACGGACTGTTCGGGACCGGGAGACATGATCGGCCCTATAGCTTGTTACTTTATAACAGTCGAGAAGAATCGGCGATCAAAGCCAATCGGCGAACGGCTCGCGATCCAACATCTCTTCATAGGTCGGGCGTGGCCGGATCACGGCCCACTGATCGCCATCCACCAGTACCTCGGGGATCAGGGGCCGGCTGTTGTATTCGCTCGACATCACCGCGCCATAGGCTCCTGCGCCGGTGAAGACGATCAGATCCTCGGCCTCCAGCGGCGGCAGCGCGCGGTCCCGCGCGAAGGTGTCGCCCGTCTCGCACACCGGGCCGACCACGTCGTAGGCCATCGCCGCGCCCCCGCGCGGATTGACCGGCTGGATATCGTGGAAGGCGTCGTACAGGGCGGGCCGCATCAGATCGTTCATCGCCGCGTCCAGCACCAGAAAGCGCCGTCCGTCCGAGCGTGCGTTGATCTGGATCACCTGGCTGAGCAAAACCCCGGCGTTGGCGGCCAGCAGCCGGCCCGGCTCGAACGCCGCCTCGACGTCCAGGCCATTCAGAATCTGCGCGGCCATGGCGACATATTCGGCCGGCGACGGCGGCTCGGTCCCACCGGAGTAGGGCACGCCCAGCCCGCCGCCCAGATCCAGCCGGGTCACGGCGTGACCCTGCGCCCGCAGTTTGCGCGTCATGTCCGCCAAGACCTCGAAGGCGGCCTTCAGCGGCTCAAGGTCGGTGATCTGGCTGCCGATATGGCAGGCCAGCCCCACCGGCGTGACATGGGGCGAGGCCGAGGCGCGGGCATAGAGCTTCATCGCCTCCTCGACCGGCACGCCGAACTTGTCGCCCTTGCCGCCCGTGGTGATCTTGGCGTGGCCGCCCGCGCCCACGTTCGGATTGACCCGAACGGCGATGGCGGGCGACGCGTCCATCATGGCCGCGACGGTGATCAGCCGATCCAGCTCGGCGCCGGATTCGACGTTGATCTGACGCACGCCGACGCTGATGGCGAAGGCCATTTCCACATCGGTCTTGCCGACGCCGGAGAAGATGATCCGGTCGGACGGCACGCCGGCCGCAAGAGCCCGGCGGATTTCGCCCTCGGAGACGGTGTCCGCGCCGGACCCCAGTTTCGCCAGGGTCGCCAACACCGAAAGGTTGGAGTTGGCCTTGACCGCAAAAGCGATCAGGGCCTCGCCCAGAGCGTCCCGATGCGCATCGGCGGCGGCGCGCAGCAGGCCGTAATGCCGCTTCAGCGTCGCGGTGGAATAGACATAGGCCGGCGTGCCGACCTCGTCCGCGATCAGCTCCAGCGGCACGCCCTCGGCATGGAGGGCGCCGTCCTTCAGGTCGAAATGGTGCAACTTACCGCGGGTCGTTCTGGGCGGCGCCGGCGCCGATCGGGTTGGACGGGCCGCCGTCGATCGGCACGCTGCTGGACGGACGGTTCATGGTCGCCGGCTCGGGCAGGCCCGGCGCACGGCTGCTGCGCGGCGCACGCTCGGTCTCGCGCACCGGCGATTCCAGATCGGCCATCCGGCCGCAGGCGGAAGTCAGAAGGGCGAGCGCGCCCGCGAGGATGAGTGTCTTCTTCACAGGCGGTCTCTCCAGTCGGCGATGCGCGCACGGACCTGTTCCGGCGCGGTTCCGCCATAGCTTTGGCGACTTTGGCACGAAGCCTCGGCGGTCAGCACCTTGTAAACCGCTTCGGTGATCCCCGGCTCCAGTTTCTGCATTTCTTCCAGCGGCAGTTGCGACAGATCCACGCCCAACTCCTCGGCTCGCTTGACCGCCGCGCCGGTCACGTGGTGCGCCTTTCGGAACGGCAGGTTCAGTTCACGCACCAGCCAGTCGGCCAGGTCCGTCGCGGTCGAAAAGCCCGCGCCCGCCGCCTGCGCCATCCGCTCGGTATTCGGTTGCAGGGCTGCAACCATGGCCGTCATGGCGACCAGGGCCAAGTCCAGGGCGTCGAACGCCTCGAAAACCGGCGGCTTGTCCTCCTGCATATCCTTGGAATAGGCCAGCGGCAGGCCCTTCATCACCGTGGACAAGGCGACCAGCGACCCCATGATCCGCCCGGTCTTGGCCCGCACCAGTTCGGCGGCGTCGGGGTTGCGCTTCTGCGGCATGATCGACGAGCCGGTGGTCAGGTCGTCGGGCAGGCTGGCGAAACCGAACATCGGCGTCATCCAGACCACGATCTCCTCGGCCAAGCGCGACAGATGCCCCGCGGTGATCGAGGCGGCCGCCAGGCTTTCCAGCGCGAAGTCGCGGTCCGACACGGCGTCCAGCGAGTTCGCCATCGGCCGGTCGAAACCCAGATCCGCCGCCGTCGCCTGACGATCGATTGGGAAGGGCGATCCGGCCAGGGCCGCCGCCCCCAGCGGGCTTTCATTCATCCGGGCGCGGGCGTCGGCGAAACGCCCGGCATCGCGGCCAAACATCTCCACATAGGCCATCAGATGGTGACCCAGGGTCACGGGCTGGGCGGTCTGCAAATGGGTGAAGCCGGGCATCAGGTCGCCGGCATGCTGTTCGGCGCGCGTCAGAAGCGCGGCCTGCAGAGCCTTCAACTGCGCGACCGAGCGATCGCAGGCGTCGCGGACCCACAGGCGGAAATCGACCGCAACCTGATCGTTGCGGCTGCGCGCCGTGTGCAGCCGGCCGGACGGCTCGCCGATCAGTTCATTGAGGCGCGCCTCCACATTCATGTGGATGTCCTCGAACTGATCGCGGAAGGGGAAGGTGCCCGCCTCGATCTCGGACTGGATGACGTCCAGCCCGCCCAGGATCGCGTCCGCATCGGCCTGCGCGATGATGCCCTGCTTGGCCAGCATGCGGCAGTGGGCCCGCGATCCGGCCAGATCCTGACGCCACAGGCGCTGGTCCACGCCGATGGAGACGTTGATCGCCTGCATGATCTCGGCGGGGCGCGACGAAAAGCGTCCGCCCCACATGTCTTGACCCGCGGGCTTTACCGGCGCAGTCGAACCGCCGGATGGATTGGCGTCGGAAGAAGGTGTTTCGGTCATGAGCGGCTCAAGAAAGGCGATCTGGGCGGTCGTCGGCGCGGTCGTCGTCGTCAGCACCATCGCCGGCGCCGGCGGCATGGCGATGTCGCTATACGCCAATCATCGTCAGAAGGCGCAAGTCGAACAGACGACAACCGCCGCTGCGGCGCCAAAAAGCGACCTGGCGCGCTTCGCGGTCGGATCCCTGGCCGCCCTGTCGACCCCGGCCGAGGCCAAGTCAGCGCCCGAATACGCCTTCCGCGACCGCACCGGCACGGCCGTCCGCTTCTCGGCCTTCCAGGGCAAGGTCGTGGTCGTCAATCTCTGGGCGATGTGGTGCGCGCCCTGCAAGGCGGAGATGCCCACGCTCCAGGCGCTGGCGAAGGCTTATGAGACGAAGGAGGATCTGGTTGTCCTGCCGATCAACGTCGACGCTACGCCCGACGCCGCAGCCGAAGCGAAGCGTTTCTTGGCCGACCACGCGCCTCTGCCCTTCTACAGCGACGCCAAATTCCAGCTGCCGTTCGAGTTTCCCGGCAAGGGCGCCATGCCGCAGACCATAGTCCTGGATCGTCAGGGCCGCATTCGCGCCGTCATGAGAGGCGAGGCGGACTGGTCAAGCCCGGAAGCCCGCGCCCTGATCGATGCGATCCTGGCGGAAGGCGGCGCGCCGCCTCCCGCCTGATTGACCTTAGTTGTTATTGGCCGGCACGCGCTGATCGGTCGCGGGATTGATCGCGCCGGGCTTGCCCTCGGCCGCCGCTTCCGCCTGTTCGTTTTCCAGCTTGTCGGCGACCTTGCCGGCGCCGCTCTCGACCGCCTGGGCCGCCTTCATCGCGCCGCCCTCGATCACTTCGCCGGCCTGAGACGCCACTTCGGCCGTCTTGTCGGCCGCAGCCTCGGCATGCGCCTCGGTCTTTTCCTGCTCGGCCTGGGTGCAGGCGGCAGCACCCAGCGTCATTGCGGCGACGGCCGCCATCAGGGCTTTGGTTCGGATCGTCACGACGAAACTCCGGTCAAGGTTGAAAGCTCGACCGGAAACGCAACACAACGGCGCAGGTTGCAGTCAGGCCAGAGCAAGCGGAACCATAGAACCCGACACGGGGTTTGGCTCCGAAAGTGGAGGAGGAGACGGCAATGGACGAGTTTCGCAGAGATGACCCGAATGTGATCATTCCGATCGCCAGCACGCTCCCGCGTGTAGAGGAAACAATCATTGTCGAGCGCGAAAGCACCACAGGCTGGTGGTTGGCCGCTCTGCTGGGCGCGATCGTAATCGGCGTCGCACTATGGTTGTTCACCAGGCCCTCCGATCGTGATCCGTCAGCGGAGCTTCGCCTGGCCCAGGCCGAAGCCGCAGCCGCCGACGCCCAAGCCACCGCGCAAAGCGCCCTCGTGAGAAACAGCGAGGCCGAGGCTCGCGACAGTATCGCGCTTGCCCAGGCTCAGGCCATGGCGGCCCGGGCGGAAGCAGACAGGGCGATCCAACAAGCGCGCGTAGCACAGGCCCGAGCCGCCGAGCCGGTGGTGATCGAACGCCAGACGGTGGTTCGGCCGGCCTCGAGCGGCGACGTGGTGATCGCACCGACCTCACCTCAACCTTGAGTCTTTCCGCGACAAACTCTTGGATTGCCAGAGAAGGATAGACGTGGGAGCTTGTCTGGTCCGAAAAGGAGACAGCCGTGTTCCCAGTTTCTCTGATCTTCGCCGCTACTCTCGCCGCTCAGGCTTCTGGTCAGACGTCGCCGGCTGGCGAGGTCGCAACGCCTCAGACTGGACCTGTCGCTCAGACCACAGCGCAGGAACGGCCTCGGCGTGTCTGCGAACGGCGAGCTCTCACCGGACGCCGGCTTGAGCAGACCATCTGCTACACGCCTCAGCAATATGCCGCTCTGGTCGAAGCCAAGCGTAAGGAACTTCGTGAAATCCAGAGCCGCGATGCGGTTCAGTACGACCGCTCGATCGTTGGCATTCCGCCCGGACCGCTTTGAGCTGTCAGTCTTTACACCTTGGCTGCTGACAGCGACGCAAGAGCCAAGCGTTGCCGGTCGCGGGGTGACTCGACCAGAACTCCGCACCGGATAAGCGCTCAGCAGCGCGCAACTGGCTTTGTTAGAACGATCATCCAGTGCCGGCCCGAAATAGCCAGCGAGCCTTGCTCTAAATCTGAATCAGAGCGGAACCACTCACTGGTTTTCAGAGGACATTGGAGATGCGGTCTGTAGCATTCCTGGTTATCGGGACAACTGTGCTGTCCGCACCCGCATTTGCGCAAAACTCAGAGGCGCCAAAATACGTCGTGGTCGTCGCCTTGTCGCAGGCAGGCCAAGTCGTCGATGCTCCGTCTCTGACCATGTCTCCTGGCTCAGCCGCCTATACGCAGGTCGATGGACGTTATCGTATCGACACACGTCTGACAGAAGGTGCAGGCCAGCGACTGACGTTGGAAACTACGATTGCTCGTCCCGAAGCTGAGCAATGGATCGTCGTTGCTCGACCGATGCTCACCTTCAACGAGGGGGGACGCGCGACAGTTCGATTGCCTGGCATAGGCGGGGACACGGTCGAACTGACCATCCAACCTGCACCAAGTCCTCCAACCCTATAAATCTTTCAAGCTCTGCCGTCGTTTAAACGCCCTGATTGGCTTCGCGGGAGGTCGCCGACATCCACACCGTCCTGAACAAATCCGATCCAAAGCGGAGTTCAGCGGTGTCGATCGCTGACGGACTTGGACCCTGGTTCTTAGGGCTTGCAGGCCTTCCGACCACACCGAACTGCGTCGCCGTTCCAACTGTTAGTTCTGCACATGGGAGCGCCGGATGTTCGCCCCTTCGACGGCCCAGATCGTGTCGTTGCCCACGGTGACCACGTAGATCGGCAGGCGATACAACAGCGATGCAAAGACATGAGTCTCCACCGGCAACGGGGAGACGATGTGGCTCACGACAAGCGCGTTCAACTGACCGTCGCGGGCGGCCTCACGTCGGTCAGAAATGATACAGGTCGCGGATAGCTGGTCGCGCCGCAGCAGTGAACGGCCGTCCGCTGAGATGCGAAAACGGTAGTGGCCGGTGAGGATCAGGCTGTTGGGATCCGTGGTGGAGGCAAGCAGCCAGACCAGCCAATCTTCGCTGTCCGGATCTTTGAGGACGACAGCATTATAACGCTGAGCACAACGCAGCTCGCCGATCTGATTTGCAGCCGTCATGCGCGCGTCGAACCGTGCGAGTTGATCAGCGGGCAGGACAGGATCGACAGCCGCTTCCACCGGACCTGCTCCTTCGCTGGTGACCAGCACATCCCATGCGGCACGCCGCTGGCCATTCTCCTGGCGCAAAAAGCGGACTCGCTGGTTGTCCCCCTCATCGACCACGATCCAGCCGATCAGATCCGTGGGAAGACGGTTGCGGAAATGTTGGGTGAGTGCGTCGCTAGCGACAGCTGCAGCGGCATCCTGGCGATAAAGGGCCGCTCCGATGACCTGAACCTTCTCAAGCGACCAATCTTCGACAGACGTGGGCGGCGCATCCTCACGCGCGACTGCGGGCTGGCCTCCCAGCAGCACGACAGCTGCGGCAAATACGAAATGTTTCAACAGGCTGCGCATCCAGGAAGCTCCTCAAGCCGAAGGCGTACCACCTCCGCGAGAGGAAAACACCCGCCAGGCGCCCGGTTAAATGCTAATCGGCCCTTCGCAGACTGCCGCTCAAAGATGCTCCGGACCCAGAGCGGAAACTGGACAGAAGGCCAAGGTGGATCTCGATCGGAACCTTCGCCGACCGGAGCAGACTTCAGACGTGAAGGCGCGGCGAACGTAGATCTAGGGGACCTCGCACGCTCCGGATCTCATGACGGGCCATCAAACCCGACAACAAAAGTCGATCATACGCAGTGGAAATGGTGACTGGAGGCGGGATCGAACCGCCGACCTGTGGGTTATGAATCCACCGCTCTAACCATCTGAGCTACCCAGTCCCGGGCCCTGCGCGCGGCCGTGGCCAGCGCGAAAGAGGCGTGCCTATATCGCCGTCGGGCGCGCGGTTCAAGTCGTCTCGGACCAGAACCTGCGGCGATAGAGCGCAAGACGCCTTGCTGCAGGAACGGTAACGCTGGCCTCGCCGTTTCGTAACGACTGCCCACAGCCCAGCCGGAGCTCGCCCTTCATGCGCCTGATCGTCGCCGCCGCCTCGACATCCCTGCTCGTTCTCGCCGCCGCCTGTGGCGCAAATAGCGAGAGCCCCGGCGCCGCGCCTCAGGCTGGGGCCCCGCTGGAAACCCGTCCGGCGAACAATCCCGATCAGCAACCGGCTTTCGCCGGCCAGACCCGCGCGCCGGGGGTCAAGACCGAACAGGCCATGACCCACACGGTGGTCGCCTCGGGCCTTGTCCACCCCTGGGGTCTGGCGGCCCTGCCGGACGGCCGCTGGCTGGTGACTGAAAAGCCGGGCCGTCTGCGCATCATCACCGCCCAGGGCCAGGTCGGCGAATCCGTCACGGGCCTGCCCGCCGTCGATGCGCGCGGTCAGGGCGGCGTGCTGGACGTCGTCGTCGGACCGAGCTTTGCGCAGGATCGCATGATCTATTGGAGCTACGCCGAACCCCGCGAGGGCGGCAACGCCACCTCGGTCGCGCGCGGGCGTCTGTCGGACGACGGATCGCGTGTCGAGAACGTCAAGGTAATCTTCCGCGCCCTGCCCGTCTATGACGGCGACAAGCATTTCGGGTCGTCCCTGGCCTTCGCGCCGGATGGCAAGCTGTTCATCACACTGGGCGAACGCTCGGACAAGCCGATGCGGCCCCAGGCGCAGGATCTGGGCTCCCACATGGGCAAGACCATCCGCATCAACGCCGACGGCACAGTCCCGCAGGACAATCCCTTCGTTGGCCGCGCCGGAGCCCTGCCGGAAATCTGGAGCCTGGGACACCGCAACGTCCAGGGCGTTGCCGTTCAGCCGGGAACGGGCGCCATCTGGACCATCGAACATGGCACGCGCGGCGGCGACGAGGTCAATCTGGACAAGGCCGGCGCCAACTACGGCTGGCCGGATGCGGCCTACGGCGTCGAATATGCGGGCGGTCAGATCAACAGCGGCGCGACGCAAAAGGATGGCACCGAACAGCCCGTCTATTACTGGGATCCGGTGATCGCACCCGGCGGCGCAACCTTCTATCAAGGCGCCATGTTCACCGGCTGGGACGGCAACCTGCTGGTCGCGGGCCTGAAGGAAAAACATATTGCGCGTCTGGTGATCCAGAATGACCGCGTGGTGGGCGAAGAGCGCCTGCTGACGGACTTGGGCGAACGCATACGCGACGTGGCGGTCGGCGCCGACGGGTCGATCTGGGCCATCACCGACGAGCAGAACGGCAAGCTGGTCAGGCTGTCGGCGACGCAGTAGTCTTCGAGGGCCGGGGGGCTATGCGGAGCGGTTGACGCTCCAAAGGGAGCACCGAACCATGCGTATCCTCATCCTTTCCGCTGCCGTTGTGCTGCCGCTGCTCTCGGGCTGCGGCACGATGGGCGCGACCAATAGCTATCAGCAGGACCTGAACGCTCTGGAGGCCGCCTGCACGCGGGACCAAGGCATTCTAACGCCGACGGGCGTTCAGACCGGGCGTCCGCAGACCGAGTACGCCTGCAAGATCACCGGCACAGCCACGCGTATTCCGCCGCGCTGACCGCGGGCGCTCGGCCGGCGTTCCCACGCTCTCATACCGTCAGTCCGTCGAAGCATCCGCCTCAAGCGGCCGCGATCACGCGGCTTATTACTTGACGTTGACGTAAACGTAGGGTTCTTGGCGTCCACGCTTGGAACCGCCCTGCCCGTCGTGCCGCGACCTGCCGCACGTTGAGGATGGGCCCAAAGATGGAGACGCACTTCCATGGCTGACGCCTATATCTACGACGCCGTCCGCACGCCGCGCGGCAAGGGCAAGAAGGACGGCTCGCTGCACGAGATCACCGGCCTCAGCCTGGCGACCCAGGTGCTGGAAGCCCTGCGCGACCGCAACGACCTGGACACCTCTAAGGTCGATGACGTCATCCTGGGCTGCGTCACGCCAGTGGGCGAACTGGGCGCCGACATCGCGCGCACCGCCGTGCTCTCGGCCGGCTGGTCGCAATATACGGCGGGCGTCCAAATCAACCGCTTCTGCGCCTCGGGCCTGGAAGCCGTGAACATGGCGACGGCCAAGGTGAAGTCCGGCGAGGCCGACTTCGCCGTCGGCGGCGGCGTCGAGGTCATGAGCCGCGTGCCCATGGGTTCGGACATGGGCGCCTGGCCGACCGACCCCTCCTCGGCCTTCCCGACCTATTTCGTGCCGCAGGGCGTCTCGGCGGACATGATCGCCACCAAATACGGTTTCAGCCGCGACGACGTGGACGCCTATTCGGTCGAGAGCCACAAGCGCGCCGCCAAGGCCTGGGCCGAGGGCCGGTTCAAGAACTCGGTGATCGGCGTCAAGGACCAGCTGGGCCTGACCATTCTGGATCATGACGAGACGATCCGTCCGAACACGGACATGCAGGCGCTCGGCGGCCTGAACCCCTCCTTCGCCATGATGGGCGAAATGGCATTCGACGGCGTGATCAACCAGCGCTACCCCGAGGTCGAACGCGTCAACCACGTCCACACGCCGGGCAACTCGTCCGGCATCGTCGATGGTTCGGCCGGCGTGCTGATCGGTTCGCTGGAAGCGGGCCAGGCCTTGGGCCTGAAGCCGCGCGCCAAGATCCTGGGCGGCGCCTCCATCGGTTCGGAGCCGTCGATCATGCTGACCGGCCCTGAGTATGTGACCCGCAAACTGCTGGGCAAGCTGGGCATGACGCCCGACGACATCGACCTGTGGGAGCTGAACGAGGCCTTCGCGGCCGTCGTCCTGCGCTATATGCAGGCCCTGAACATCGACCACGCCAAGATGAACGTGAACGGCGGCGGCATCTCGATGGGCCACCCCCTGGGCGCCACCGGCGCCATGATCACCGGCATCGCGCTGGACGAGCTGGAGCGCTCGAACAAGTCGACCGCCCTGGTCACCCTGTGCATCGGCGGCGGCATGGGCACCGCCACCGTCATTGAACGCGTCTGATCCGGGAGCAAATGGATATGGAAAACTTCAAGATCGACGTCGACGCCGACAATATCGCCCTGATCACCTTTGACGTTCCGGGCCGTTCGATGAACACCCTGACGTCCTCGGTGATGAAGGAAATCCCCGAGCTGGTCGAACGCATCAAGACCGACGACGCCATCAAGGGCGCCGTCATCACCTCGGGCAAAGCCTCGGGCTTCTGCGCCGGCGCGGACCTGGGCGACATGGCCGGCGGCGTGCTGTCGGGCGGCGGCGACCTGCAAAAGGCGTTCGACGCCGGCTGGAAGCTGAACGGCGCCTTCCGTGCGCTGGAAACGTCCGGCAAGCCGATCGCGGCCGCGATCAACGGCCTGGCCTTGGGCGGCGGGCTGGAGTTCACCCTGGCGGCCCACTACCGCGTGGTCGAGAACGACAACAAGATCCAGCTGGGCCTGCCAGAGATCAAGGTCGGCCTGTTCCCCGGCGGCGGCGGCACCCAGCGCCTGACCCGCCTGGTCGGCGTCCAGAACGCCATGATGGCGATGAGCGAGGGCAAGTCCTTCCGCCCCAACGACGCCAAGGGCGCCGGCATCGTTCATGAAGTCGTCGAAAAGGGCCAGTCGGTCGAAGCGGCCAAGGCCTGGATCAAGACCAAAGTTGAATCGGGGGGCAAGGCCGTGCAGCCCTGGGACGAGAAGTCGTTCAAACTGCCCGGCGGCGGCCCCTATCACCCGGCCGGCATCCAGAACTTCATGGTCGGCAACGCCATGTTGCGCAAGCAGTCTTACGGCAACTATCCGGCCGTGGTGAACCTGATGAAGGCCGTTTACGAAGGCGCTCAGGTGCCGATGGACGCGGCCCTGCGCATCGAGACCCGCTACTTCATCAAGACCCTGATGACGCCGCAGGCGCAGGCCATGATCCGCTCGCTGTTCCTGTCCAAACAAGAACTGGACAAGGGGGCCGTGCGCCCTGCCGGCGTGCCGAAGTCCGATCCGAAGAAGGTCACCGTCATCGGCGCCGGCATGATGGGCGCGGGCATCGCCTATGTGCAGGCGCTGGCCGGCATCGAAACCATCCTGATCGACCAGACCCAGGAAGCCGCCGACAAGGGCAAGGCCCACGTCGAGGAACTGCTGAAGAAGCGGCTGTCGCGCGGTCAGCTGACGCAGGAGAAGTATGACGCCCTGCTGGGTTCGGTCACGGCGACGACGGACTACGATCTGATCAAGGGTTCCGACCTGGTCGTCGAGGCCGTGTTCGAGAACCGGGAGATCAAGGCCGATGTGACCAAGCGCGCCGAGGCGCAACTGGCTGACGGCGCTGTGTTCGGCTCCAACACCTCGACCCTGCCGATCACCGGTCTGGCCGAGGCCTCGGTGCGGCCCGAGGACTTCATCGGCATTCACTTCTTCTCGCCCGTCGACAAGATGATGCTGGTCGAGATCATCCTGGGCGAAAAGACGGGTCAGGCCGCCATCGCCAAGGCGCTGGACTATGTGCTGAAGATCAAGAAGACGCCGATCGTCGTCAACGACAGCCGCGGCTTCTACACCTCGCGCTGCTTCTCCACCTTCCTGATGGAGGGCATGGCGATGCTGGAAGAGGGCTATGGCCCCGCCCTGATCGACAATGTCGGTCGCATGACCGGCATGCCGCGCGGCCCGCTGGAGATGCACGACGACGTCGCCCTGGACCTGTCCTACAAGATCGCCAAACAGACGGCGCTGGATCTGGGCGACAAATATGTGCCGTCGGAAGGCGCCGACATCGTCGCCAAGATGGTCGAGGGCGGTCGCTTCGGTCGCAAGAACGGCAAGGGCTTCTACGACTACGATCAGAAGCCCAAGACGATCTGGAAGGGTCTGGGCGAACTGGCCCCCACCACCAAGGGCATCGACCAGCCGGAAGAGCCCACCGCCTTCGCCCAGATCGACGAGCTGAAGACGCGCCTGCTGTATCGTCAGGCCGTCGAAGTGGCGCGCTGCTGGGAAGAAGGCGTCATCGACGATCCGCGTGAAGCCGATCTAGGCGCCATCCTTGGCTGGGGCTTCGCGCCGTGGACCGGCGGCCCGATCAGCATGATCGACGGCATCGGCCTGGCCAAGTTCGTCGAGACGGCGGACCGTCTGGCTGCGACCTACGGCGACCGCTTCGAGGTCCCGCAGTTGCTGCGCGATATGGCCGCCAAGAACGAGACCTTCTACGGCAAGTTCGCCCCGGAGAAGGCCGCCGCCTGATCGGTTGCGGACATCCACAGAAGACGGAACGGGCGGCCTTCGGGTCGCCCGTTTTCGTTTGGCGCGCCTTTGCCCTTTCGTCATTCCGGGCGAAGCGTAGCGAGGACCCGGAACCCAGCGCCGCGCGAAAGCGCGAACCTGTCGCGGACTCGCTGCTCGACGCGGCGCGGCGGATAGATTTCGCCTTCAGCGTCGCTGGGTTCCGGGTTTTCGGACCAGCCGGCCCTCCGCCCGGAATGACGAGGACCTAAAAAAGACCCGCCCGACACGAGGTCGAGCGGGTCGCTCCGCCGCCCTTCGCGGGGTCGGTGGCGGGTCGCTAGGGGCGCGGAGTAGCGGTGAAAAGGCAGGGCCGCAGCCGGGCGAACCGCTAGGGTTCGCCCAACCTCGGAGGCCGGCGTCAGCCTTCCAGGTCCTGGCCTTCGTCCGGCTCGGGCGTGCCCAGCAGTTCGTCGGCGATCTTGTTAGTCGAGGCGCGCACGTTCTTTTCGATTGAGGCGGCGATGTCTGGGTTCTGTTTCAGGAACTCGCGCACATTCTCGCGGCCCTGACCGATCCGGGTCGAGTCATAGCTGAACCAGCTGCCCGACTTCTCGATGATGCCGGCCTTGACGCCCAGGTCGATGACTTCGCCCAGTTTGGAGATGCCTTCGCCGTACATGATGTCGAAGATGACCTCGCGGAACGGCGGGGCGACCTTGTTCTTGACCACCTTGACCCGTGTGGTGTTGCCGACCACCTCGTCACGGTTCTTGATCGCGCCGGTGCGGCGGATGTCCAGACGCACCGAGGCGTAGAACTTCAGCGCATTGCCGCCCGTCGTCGTCTCGGGGCTGCCGTACATGACGCCGATCTTGTGACGGATCTGGTTGATGAACAGGACGATGCACTTCGACTTGCTGATGGAGGCCGTCAGCTTGCGCAGCGCCTGGCTCATCAGGCGCGCCTGGAGCCCCGGCAGGCTGTCGCCCATCTCGCCCTCGATCTCGGCGCGCGGCGTCAGGGCCGCGACGGAGTCCACGACCACAATATCTACGGCGCCCGACCGGACCAGCGTATCTACGATCTCCAGCGCCTGCTCGCCGGTGTCCGGCTGCGACACCAGAAGATCATCCAGATTGACGCCAAGCTTCTGGGCGTAGACCGGGTCCAGCGCGTGTTCGGCGTCGACAAAAGCGGCGACCCCGCCCTTCTTCTGCACTTCGGCGACGGTGTGCAGGGCCAGGGTCGTCTTGCCCGAGGATTCCGGGCCGAAGACCTCGATCACCCGCCCGACCGGCAGGCCGCCGATGCCCAAGGCCATGTCCAGGCCCAGCGAACCGGTCGAGACGCTCTCGATCTCATTCACCTGCCCGGCCTTGCCGAGCTTCATCACCGAGCCCTTGCCGAAGGCGCGATCGATCTGCGCGATCGCCGCCTCCAGGGCGCGTTGCTTGTCGCCGTCGTCCTTGCCCACCAACTTGAGTGCCGCCTGTGAAGCCATTGCCTTCGTCTCCCTTGCCATGATTCCTGTCATTAAGCTTGGGAGAGACCCGCCTGGACCCGCCCCCGTTTCGTGAGGCCGACTATGTGCATGGTTTGTTCCGGTTCACAAGATGTTCTCATTGATCAAAGCGAGAACAGCCAAAACCTACGACCGTTTTTGACGCAAGCTAGAGCGGAAGACGCAGGCTGAAGCTGGCGCCTTCGGGGTCGTACGTCATGACCGCCGAGCCGCGCAGCGAGCGGTTGATGGTCGAATCGATAAGCACCGAACCGAAGCCCTTGCGCTGAGGCGGCGACACCGCCGGCCCGCCGCTTTCGACCCAATCCAGCAGCAGATGGCCGTCCGCCACGGACCAGTCGACCCGCACGCAGCCCGAGGCGTTCGACAGGGCGCCATATTTGGCGGCGTTCACCGCCAGTTCGTGAAAGACCATCCCCATGCCCAACGTCTGCTGCGCGTTCAGATCGACGGCCGGACCGGTCAGGCGAACCTGTTCCTGGGCATAGGGCGCCAGTTCCTGAGCCAGCATGGCGCGCAGATCGACACGCTCCCAGTTCGCGGCCGTCAGCAGGTTCTGCGTGTTGGACAGGGCCACCAGCCGCGCCTCGAACAGGGCGGTGAAGGTGGCGACATCCGGCGTGCGCCGCGCCGTCTGGTGGGCGATGGACTGCACCGTGGCCAGGGTGTTCTTCACCCGGTGATTCAGTTCGTTGATCAGCAATCGCTGCAAGCGTTCGCTGTCGGCCAGGGCGGCGAAGGCCTCACGGCGATCGGTGATGTCGGTGATGACGCCCGACATCTTGATCGGCCGGCCCGAACGACTGCGGATCAGGCGCCCCCTCAGATGGATCCAGCGGCCCGAGGCCGGCAGACGCCATTCCTGATCATATTCGCCCTCCCCCGCCAGGGCGCGCTTCAGCGCCTGACGATGCAGCGGCAGATCCTCGGGCGACAGACGATCGCCGATCTCGGTGGCTCCCAGACGGCTGTCCGCGTCGATGGACAGGATTTCGCGCGCGCGGCCTGACATCATCGTCGTCTTCATCGGCAGGGTCGCTTCCCAGAAGCCGACGCCGCCTGCGTCCACGGCCGCCAGGACATTGGCGCGCTGATCCACGATCGAGGCGCCCAGCGCGAGAAACAGCAACGTCACCGCCCCGGTCGTCACCGCGACCGCCAGGACGACCGGCGACGCTCCGCCCTCCACCGGCCCTGCGTCGGCGATCGGAGTCAGGATCAGGGCCGCCATCCCGACATGGTGCATGGAGACGATGGCCAGACCCAGGATCACGGCGGCGACCGCGCGCCAGGCCAGGCTCCGCTCCTGGCGGGCCGCAATCAGGGCGGCATAGGCCGCGGCGACCGCAACCAGAACCGACAGGGCGACCAGCACGGGCTGATAGCTCAGGACGGCGTTCATCCGCATCGCCGCCATCCCGACATAATGCATGGCGACGATGGACCCGCCCATCAGCAGGGCCGCCGGCGCCAGTCGCAAGGGGCTGGCCTGCGCCGTCCCCGCCGTCAGGAAGGCCAAGGACGTGCCGGCCGTCGCCAGCAGGAACGACACCAGCGTCAGGCCGGGATCATAGAAGACCGGGCCTTCGACTTCGAACCCCAGCATGGCGATGAAATGCATCGACCAGATGCTGACGCCCAAGGCCAGGGCGGCGACGCCCAGCCAACGCAACCGCGTCGCGCCGATCTGATCGCGGGTGCGGTTGAACAAATCCAGAGCCGTCCACGCGCCCAGGATCGCTATCGCCAGCGACAGGACGGTGAACGGATTGACGTGAAGATGGTGCAAACGCGCCGAAGCTCCGAGAAACAGCAGCGGTATGCTTAGCCCGGTTTCATCGCTCGGACGACTGCGAAACGCATCTGGATCAAGCGACCAACCTGGCCCCCACGGCGACTGCAACAGCCAGCGCCAGGCTGGCGGCGGCGAAGATCGGCAAGGCCCGCCCCGATCGCGGCGCCAGCGGACGGACCAGCATCGCGATCATCAGGGCGATCGGCCCCACAGCGCCAGGCATGTCCATGCCGACGCCCAGGAAGACGCCGTGCCCCTGAACCAGCAACCACCCGCCGACCAGGGCTGTGGCGACGACGGCGGGCGCGAAGGACGCCCACGAGCCGAAGCGGGCGCCGATCACCGCCGTCGACGCGGCGGCCAGGGCGGCGATCAGGCCGGGCCACAGCAGCAGGAAGGCGGCTTCCGGCGCCGCCGCCTGCACCCCGCCGCCCAGGATCAGGACCAGGACGATCAGCCCCAGCCAGCCGCCCCAGACGGCGTCTGCGTCCTGCGGTTTCGGCCGCGTCAGGCTGAGCGCCAGAGCGATCACCGTCGCCCCCAGGACCGGCAGGCTGAAACCGCCAAGCGCCGCTGCAATCGCGAAAGCGGCCAGGACAACCCCGGCCGCGCCCCATCGACCCAGCAACCGTCGCCCTGCGGTCAGCATCATAACCAGGGCCAGCATGGCCAGGGCCACGGCGATTTCGAGAACCGGCAGGCGACGCAGTAAGGTGTAATAGAGGTCGGCCGAATCCACGCGACGGCCGATCGGCCCGGCCAGGACGCGCACCGCTTGTCCCACCACCACCGCACTGGCCAACAGCCACAGGCCATCCGCCGCGCCGCGTAAGACCGACAGGGCTCTCAAACCCGTCGCACGGCGCGCGCCCCAGGCGGCGAAGGCCGTCGCCAGAACCGCCACGGCCAGCAGCAGCCAGCCGATCGCCGGCGAATGCTGCACGACGAACAGACCGAAGACGTCGGCATAGACGGCGTTCTGCGTCGCCTTCGGCAGGTTCGGCGCCCGCAACAGGTCATCGGCCATTTCCAGCGCTTGGGAGCCGATATGCTGCACGCTGCCCTGATCCAGCGCCTGCGGCGTCGAGGACGGTGAATGGTACTGTGCCGGGCGGCCGATGAAGGCCAGGTTGATCCCCGCCAGTTTGCGATCCGCCGCCACGGTGAAGTCCGTGCCGTTAGGCATCAGCCGATAGACGAAGATGGCCAGGGCGTTGCTGGACGGCCCGCCCGTCGCCCGCTGCGTCGCCTGGGCATAGCGGGCGATGGTCTGGGCGTTGCCGGGTCCGGTCTCGAACATCATCGCGCGCCCGCCGCCGCCCCGCGCCTCCAGATTGATCACCGCGCCGATGTCGTCACGCAGCGGATGTTCGCTGAAGAAGGCCCGCGCCCCGTCCAGATTCAGCTCCTCGGCGTCGGTGAACAGGACGACCAGCGTCCGCTCGGCCCCGCCCCGTGCCTTGATCGCGCGCACGGCCTCCAGAATGGCGGCCACGCCGGACGTGTCGTCGGCGGCGCCGGGCGAGGTCGGCGAGGTGTCGTAATGCGCCATAAGGGCCACGGCAGGCAGGGCCGGATTCCGTCCCGGCAGGACGCCGATGACATTGACGGCTTGGACGCCGCCCGCATTTCCACCCTCCCGCTCGAGCCGCGCGACGGCGGCGGGCGATAGGGCGCCGGTCTGCAGGCTGGGCTGAAGCCCCAGCGCCGTCAGCCTTTGGACCAGATAGGCCTGAACCTGCCGATGCTCGGCCGAGCCGACCGGATGCGGCGATCTCGCGATCCGGTTCACGTCCATCATGGCGCGCGCGGCCGAGAACTGAACCGCAGGCGCCGAGGCGGGCAGGGGTTTGGGCGTCTGCGCGGTCAGCACCGCCAAGCCCAGGGCCGCCGCAAGGGACGCCAGAAACAACACCCAACGCATATCCAATCCCCCGATCGCTCTGTCCCGCAATCATCCCCGAACCGCCGGTGTGCGCAAGGCCTCGATCAGCGTCGCAAGACGTTGCGCGCCGCCAGATTCCCCGTGGCCCCGTCGCCGTCGTCCGCGCTGGAGCCGAACGGCCAGCCCCGGTCGTCGCCGCAGTAGCGTCGCCCGCCTTCACGCGACCCGATCACCACCGCGCGCGGCCTCAGCCAACCCGCGCCGGTGAACAGATTGTCCGTAATCTGATTATAGGACGGCGTCTGGTGGCGGATCACGCCGTCCTCGCCGCAGTTGCGGTACAGAAAGACCCCGCCCTTGCCGCGCAGCGCCAGCCGGTTGCCGACGATGCGGTTGGCGCCCGACCCGTCCACCGCGATCTGCTCGCGCCCGGTGCGAATATCGAAATCATTATCCTGGATCAGCGCGCCTGCGCTCTCGGCGTCCAGATAGACGGCGGTCGAGGTCGAGCGCCCCGTAAAGCGGGATCGCGTCACAGTGGTGCGCGTGACCCCGGGTCCGACATACAGGGGAATGGTCCCCACGCCCTCGAACCGAACCCGGTCCAGGGTGACGCGGAGCGGCGCGGCGGACTGGGCCGCTAGCGTGTGCCCCGCGGTGCGTGAAGAGGCCAGCAGATCGCGCATCGATCCGCCCGCACCCATGCCCCAGATCCGCACATTGCCGACGACGGTGCAGTTTCGGATCGTCACATCGACCGGCCGCGACCACCGATCGCCCTCGCGGCGGGACCAGACGGCGAGGGTCGGGGCGGCGGTCGTCGTCGGGCCCGGCGCGCGGATCGTCCCGCCCCCGCAATCCAGCGACGCGCCTGAACTCTCCCCGCCTTCGATCAGCACACGGCGGCGGATATCGACGCCCGGCAGGTCGGCTTGGCACGTCAGGCGATAAGGCTGCGTCGACGGCGCCGTCAGCGCCGCCACCTCTTGCGGCGTGCACGGTCTGGCGGCTGGCGCCTGAAAGGTCAGCAAGGCCAGGGCCAGCGCCGCCGTCATCAGGGCAGAGGGATCGCCAGGGCCGCGCGCTCGGCCGCGCAGCCGGGATTGGTCAGGCCGCTGCGACGCGCAGCCGCCAGTTCGCCCCTCGCCGCCGCCATGTCTGCTTCGAAGACGGGGGTGGCGACGGCCCTGGCCGCAACATCCCGCCCGATCTGTTCGCCGACCGCGACATCGGTTGGATAGTGCATGGCGCAGACCAGGCGGCTGACCCCGATCTCGTGCCCGATCCGGCGCAGGGCCTCCGCGCGGTCCGGCTCCAGCGCCGCAAAGGCCTCGCCATAGGCCGTCGCGACCGCCGCGCTGCCGGACGGATAGGAGGCGCTGCGTCTCGCCGCCGGCGTCAGGGTCTGGCAGGCGCGACGACCGAGATCGTCGCCGACCGGCCGCAGCCGCGCCTGGCGCGCCTTGACGCGTTCGGCCGCACTGTTCGCATCGTGGAAGATCCGCGCCATCACGCGGTCCAGCGCTGGCGTCTCGGCCGACCCCAGACGAACACCCAAGGCGCAATCGAAATGTTGCAAGGCCAGCGGCGGACGCAACTCGGCATGGGCGGTCGCCAGCAGCCAACGGTCGCCGTCTTCCAGAGCCACAAGACGCGCCGAGGCCGCCTTGTCCGCAATATCCGCGACGGACCCCGGAGCCGGGGCCGGCGGGACTGCGTTCGTTAATTGGACGACAACTTCATCGCTCAAATAGCCTTCAGCCGGCATCGCGCCGTCCGGCTTGGGCGCCCCTGCGCACCCACCGGCCAGCAGGATCGCCGTCGCCGCGCCCAGGGCGGCGACCCGCTTCACTGACCGGCGCTCCAGCCCAGCTGGACCGAGGTCACGCCAGTCTCGGTCGGCGTGGCGACGACCTGTAGCGAGGCGCCGTTCACAGCGTCCGCCGCCGCGCCATAGGCGCGCGTGTCGCCCTGGTTCATTCCGGCGACGGACCGCAGGCCCGCCTTCTCGGCGCGCTCGCGATAGAAGGCGACGACATCGTCCGGCGAAGCGGTGGTGGTGAAGGTGACCAGGCCGCCCGGCCCGGCCTCGCCGCCGGCGGCCAGCGGCTGTCCGTCCACCTGTGCGCCGGGATACACGACGGCGAAGGACGGCGGCCCGTCGGCGGCGGCGGGCGCAGCCCCTCCTACGGCGGGAGCTTCGGCTGCGGGAGGCGTCGCATCTGCGACGGTCGGCGCCGACGCTTCAGGCGCAGCCTTGGCCTCGACCGGTTGGGCCGAGCGATCACATCCTGCGAGGCAAAACAGAACCACGACGGCGGGGGCCGCCAAGCGAAGCGTCATCGAAAGGTCGTCCTTGGACCGATGGAAGGTCAGAGCGCCACCGTGGCGCATGGTTGCGGCGGCGACAAGGTGCCCACTCAGCCGGCGGCGCCGTCTCGACCGGCCGAGCCTTCCTTCGCCAGTCGGTCGTTGATCTCGGCGGAGTCGGGGTCGTCGTCCGAACCGCTTGCCGATCCGCCGCGCAGCGAGCCTGCCCGCGTGTCCGATCCCGAATCGCTGCCGTCCAGGGCCTCGATCAGCGTATCCGCCTTGTGACCCAGGTCCGGCTTTTCGCCCATGTCGGCGGCCTCGCGCGCGTCGTCGCAATCCGCTTCGGGCTTCGGGGAATCGGTGTCGGTCATGACGCAGTCTCCGCTTGTCGAGATCAGTCTAAATCGTCTGATCCGGTTGCGGTTCCAGACCCTCGCCCTTGAACCCCGAGGGACAGACCCGATCTAGGCGTCATGATCCCGTTTTCAGTTCTCGACCTCTCTCCCATCGTCGAAGGCGGCGACGCCCGACGCGGCCTGGATGAAACCCTGGCCCTGGCCCAGGCCGCCGATCGGCTCGGCTATGAGCGGTTCTGGCTGGCCGAACACCACAATATGCCCGGCATCGCCAGCGCCGCCACCGCCATCGTCATCGGCCATGTCGCGGCGGGGACCGAGCGCATTCGCGTCGGCTCCGGCGGCGTCATGCTGCCCAACCATGCGCCCCTGGTCGTCGCCGAACAGTTCGGCACGCTTGAGACCCTGTTTCCGGGCCGCATCGATCTCGGCCTGGGCCGCGCGCCCGGCACGGACGGCGCCACCGCCCGTGCGCTGCGGCGCTATTTCGAAGGCGCAGACCAGTTCCCGCGCGATGTGGTCGAGCTAATCCAGTGGTTCGAGCCGGCGTCTGAGCACCAGCCCGTCCGCGCCGTCCCGGGCGCCGGCCTGCGCGTGCCGATCTGGCTTCTGGGCTCCAGCCTGTTCAGCGCCCAGCTCGCCGGCCAGCTCGGCCTGCCCTACGCCTTCGCCAGCCATTTCGCTCCCGAACTGCTGCTGGAGGCCCTGGCCCTGTACCGTCGCGAGTTCGTCCCGTCGGACCGCCTGGCCAAGCCCCACGCTATGGCCGCGATCAACGTCTTCGCCGCCGATACGGACGCCGAGGGCGTGCGTCTGTCCACGTCGATGCAGCAGAGCTTCGCCCGCCTCTCGACCGGCAAGCCGGGCAAGCTGCCGCCGCCCGTCGATGACATCACCGCGATCCTGACGCCGCAGCAGATCGCCGGCGCCAAGGGCCGGCTGCTCTATTCCGCCATCGGCGGCCCGGAAACCGTCAAGCGCCAACTGACCGACTTCATCGCCCTGACCGGCGTGGACGAACTGATGGTCACCGGCATGATGTTCGACAACACCGCCCGCATCCGCAGCCTGGAGATCGTCGCCGAGGCGCGGGATCAGATGACCACGAAGCAGGCGGCCTAGAGGCCCTTCAGGAAATCCAGCAGCAGGCGGTTGATCTCGTCCGCCCGTTCCTGCTGGATCCAGTGACCCGCGCCCGACACGACCACCGAGCGGATCAGGTTCGGCGCCCAGTCCTTCAGGCCCGCCTCGTGCCCGCCGGCGTAGTGGCGCACCGGGTCGTCCTCGCCGACGATGAACAGGGCGGGCGGGGTGATCTTCTTGTCCTGCACGAAGGCCGTCAGCGACCAGTTCAGGTCCATCGCCCGATACCAGTTCAGGGGTCCTTCGAACCCGCCGTCCGAAAAGGCCTGCACATATTCATCGAAATGCGCCTCGCTCATCCACGGCGGCAGGGTCGCATCGTCGGCGATGGTGTCGAGCAGGGCCACGCCTTCGGGCATGAAGCCGGTCGATCTGCGATCGGCGGGAGTCGCACCGTCGTAGGCGTAGAACAGTTTCCTCAACGCCATCGCCGGATCGGCGTCCAGCGCGCGGTGCGCATCCGGCGCCTGGAACCGGCTTATATAGAGGTCGCCCAGACCGGCCCGTTTCGAGATGGCGGCCATGGCGGCGGTGGGCGGTCCCGTGGGTCGGCGCGGCTGGAACGGCACCGACAGGCCCGCGACCGCCGTGAACAGATCGGGCCGCAACAGGGCGCAATGCCAGGCCACCGGCGCGCCCCAGTCATGCCCGACGACGATGCAGGACGCCTTGCCCAGCGCGCGGACCAGATCAACCATGTCACCGACCAGATGCAGGATGGAATAGGCCTCCACTCCCTCCGGCTTCTCTGTTCCGCCATAGCCCCGCATGTCCGGGGCGACGACATGATAGCCCGCCTGCGCGATCGCCTGGACCTGGGCGCGCCAGCTGATCCCCAGTTCGGGAAAGCCGTGGATCAGCAGGACCAGAGGCGCGTTATCATGCTCGAACCCGGCCTCCAGAACCTGTTGGACCAGACCGTCGGGCTTGATATGCCGGGTTCGCATCGCTTCCTCCGACGGCGTCTTCGCCGCTCATTATCGTCAGGACGGACATGACCCGCCTCGTCACCTTTGCGGACGGTACGACCGTTCCCGCCCTCGGCCAAGGCACCTGGGAGTTGGGCGACGACCCGGCCTGGCGCGATGAGGAGCAGCAGGCCCTGGCGCGCGGCATCGATCTGGGCATGACCCTGATCGACACGGCCGAACTATACGGCGACGGCCGCTCGGAGCGGCTGGTGGGCGAGGTCATCGCCGGACGCCGCGATGAGGTCTTCGTGGTCTCCAAGGTCCGGCCCGAGAACGCGTCCGAGATGAAGATGATGCTGGCCTGCGAGAAGTCGCTGGAACGGCTCGGCGTCGAGCGGCTGGACCTCTACCTGCTGCACTGGGAAGGCCATGTTCCGCTGGAAGAGACCGTCGAGGCCTTCCGCGATCTGGTCGACGAAGGGATGATCGCCCGCTGGGGCGTGTCGAACCTGGACCTGCGCGCTATGGAGCAGTTGATCGAGATCGAGGGGGGCGAGGACTGCGCCGCCAATCAGTTGCTCTATAATCTCGGCTCACGCGGGGTGGAGTTCGACCTCTTCCCTTGGATGCAGGCGCGCGACATGCCGATGATGGCCTATTCGCCGCTTGGAAGGGGCGAACTGCTGGAACAGCCCCTGATCCGCGACATCGCCAATCGCCATTCCGCCAGCCCGGCCCAAGTGGCCTTGGCCGCCGTCCTGCGCCACGACGGCGTCATCGCCATCCCCAAGGCCAGTTCCGTCGAACACGTCGAGGCCAACGCCGACGCCCTGGAGATCCAGTTCGATCTGGAGGATCTGGAACGGCTGGATGCGGCCTTCCCGCCCCCAAAACACGCCGTACCGCTGGATATTATCTAGCTTCCGGCGGCGATCGCCAGCCGCCGCGCCCGCTCATCATCCGCATACGGAACAACCGGCCCGCGACCCCAGACCGGATCGGGCCAAAGACCGTCGTCGCGGCGGCGGCCGACCACATGGACATGCAGTTGCGCCGTCACATTGCCGATGGCGCCGACGTTCAGCTTTTCGACCGCGCCCAGCCGACGAACCAGGGCCCCGGCCCGCACCGTCTCCTCCATCAATGTGGCCCGCTGTTCGACGCTCAGGTCCTCCAGCTCCACCGCGCCCTCGACGCGCGGAATCAAGATCAGCCAGGGAAAGCGGGCGTCGTCCTGAAGCCGCACATGGCACAGCGGCCATTCGGCGACGGCGACCGATCCCACCTCGAAGGCGGGCGCGACCTCAAACCCCATCAGTTCAGTCCGTAAATGACGCAGGCGCTGTCGGTCATCACCTGCAACGGGGGTTGCAGCGCCAGCCGCGCCGCCTCGATCTGAGCCTCGCTCGGCGCCCCGCCGCCGGGCGCTGGAGGCGGGGGCGGCGGCGGTGGTGGCGGCGGAGGCGGGGGTGCATAGGCCATGCGCGACCCCGTCACGACGATGTCGTCCACCGTCGTCTCGTGCCCGCCGCCTGCGCCGTACGAAGGCCACCCCGCCAGCACGTCCGTCTGACAGACCCGCCCCGACGGATCGATGATCTTGACCCGGCCCAGGGTCGCGCCCGCATTGGTCGCCGCCGCCTCGGCCCGGCGGCGCGCATCCTTCATCGCCTCGGCCTGCAGATTGGCCTTCCAGCTGTTGTCCGGCTCCAGATTGAAGTTCACCTGTCCGATCGCGGTCGGACGCGAGGCCACGATGGTCGCATAGACCCGCTCGATCAGGCGCACGTCGCGCACCGTCACATTGACAGAGGCGTCGGCCTGATAGCGAGCCACGCGGTCAGCGCGGATGTTGTCGCGCATGACCCCGTTTTCGTCGCGGTACTGGTCATAGAGCGGCCGGGTGGTCACGCTGGTCTCGACCCGCACCTTGTCCGCGCCATAGGCCGACAAGGCCTGGCTCAGCGCCCGCACCTGATCGGCGGCGGCGCGCGAGGCCTCGGCGACGCTGCGGTCCACCGACTGGAAGCTGGCCGAGACGAAGGCGCGGTTGGCGGGAATTTCCACCCGGACTTGGCCGAGCGACGCGATCACCGGATCGCGCATCCACCAGGGTGCGGGGATATAGCGGTCGCCGATCGTCGCGGGCGGCGTCTGAGCCAGCACAGGCGTGGCGACCGACGCCAGCAGCAGGGCGAAAGCGAATGAACGGCGCATCGAAATCCTCCGGTTTGCGCCGGACCTTCGCAAGCCTGACCAAGGCCGTAAAGCGAGGTTCTTGCGACAGCCGCGCGAGGGGTCTAGACCGCCCGCACGATTAATCCCCTTTCGCACACGCAATAAACGGAGACTTCCATGGCTCGCGCGAAGATCGCCCTTATCGGCGCCGGCATGATCGGCGGAACCCTGGCCCACGTGGCCGCGCGCGAAGCCCTGGGCGACGTGATCCTGTTCGACATCGCCGAGGGCACGCCCCAAGGCAAAGCCTTGGACATCGCCGAGGCCTCGGCCGTCTTCGGCCAGGACGTGGCCCTGAAGGGCGCCAACGACTATGCCGACATCGCGGGCGCCGACGTCTGCATCGTCACCGCCGGCGTGCCGCGCAAGCCGGGCATGAGCCGCGACGACCTGATCGGAATCAATCTGAAGGTCATGAAGGCCGTCGGCGAAGGCATCAAGGCCCACGCCCCGAACGCCTTCGTCATCTGCATCACCAACCCGCTCGACGCCATGGTCTGGGCCCTGCAGAAGTTCTCGGGCCTGCCCAAGGAGAAGGTCGTCGGCATGGCCGGCGTGCTGGACTCGGCCCGCTTCGCCTACTTCCTGGCTGAAAAGACCGGCGTGTCGGTGCAGGACATCCACGCCTGGACCCTGGGCGGTCACGGCGACGACATGGTGCCGATGGTGCGCCACTCGACCGTCGGCGGCCTGCCCCTGCCGGACGCCGTCGCCGCCGGCTTCCTGTCGCAGGACGAGCTGGACGCCATCGTCGAGCGCACCCGCAAGGGCGGCGGCGAGATCGTGGCCCTGCTGAAGACCGGCTCGGCCTTCTACGCCCCGGCGGAATCCGCCATCGCCATGGCCAAGTCCTACCTGCTGGACCAGAAGCGCGTCCTGCCCTGCGCCGTCTGGCTGTCGGGCGAATACGGCCTGTCGGACCTCTACGTCGGCGTTCCCGCCCTGATCGGCGCCGGCGGCGTCGAGAAGATCGTCGAGTTCACGACCAACGACGAAGAAAAGGCGATGTTCGAAAAGTCCGTCGCCTCGGTCCAGGGCCTGCTGCAAGCCTGCAAGGACATCGATTCCTCGCTGGCGTAGGCCGCGCGACCATCGAATGACGAAGGGCCTGCGGAGCGATCCGCAGGCCCTTTTTCTTTTCCCTTCTTCCGTTGGGGGAGGGAGCTCATCGCGTCGCGACGTAGCCCATGCCTGCCGCAAACTTGGGCAGCAGTTGCAGCCAGACCGTCAGCGGATCCGCCAGTTGCGCCACGCCTTCGCCCGACAGCACGACGACATCGTACTGCACCGTCGCCGTCGGCGTTTCGGCGGCGGTGTGGAAGGCCTTCAGATAGCGGTTGTCGCGGTTCCAGGCGTTGACCTTGTCCAGCGTCGCGCCGGCGCCCGGCACAACGGCGCTGAACTGGACCTCGCCGCAGCCAGACGCCTCGCATCCATAGAAAAAGACCGCCCAGGTCAGGCCCGCATTGGTCACGGTGAAGAAGGTCAGGCCGTTCTCGGTCTGCACCGGACCGACCCGCCCGCCCACCCCAGTGATCCACGTCGCGACCTCGGCCGGCGTCAGCCCGCGACTGGCGGCAGACGGCGCCGTCTGGGCGAACGCTCCTCCCGCCGTCAGCGGCGATAAGGTCAACGACAGGGCGGCGGCGAGGGCGAGACGGCGCATGGAAACACTCCGAGGGTCAGCCCCACCCTAGCCGTCAGTCGCGGACGTGCGCCAGCCAGTCCTTGCTCTGCATTTCGTTAAAGCGCGACACGGTGCGCTCGAACTCGAAGGCCCCCACCCCTTCGGTATAGAGGGCCTCCGGCTTGGCCGCCGCCAGCACGATCAGCTTGGTCTTGGCCTCATAGAGGGCGTCCACCAGGGTCACCAGACGCCGCGCCTCGTGGTGGTTGGCCGAACTCAGGATCGGCACGTCCTCCAGGAACAGGGTATGGAACCGCTGGGCGATGGCCAGATAGTCCTGCGGCCCCAGCGGCCGGGCGCACAACTCCGCGAACGTCGCTCGCGCCATCGATCCCACGGTGCGCTCCACCACCACATCGCGGCCCAGTACGCTCAGGTGCGCCGGCTCCTCCGGTTCGCCCCCCTTCAACTCGCGCCATAACGCCTCGAACGCCGCGCGGTCGTCCGGCGTGTGCCAGACCTGGGCCGAGGTCATCCGGTCCAGCCGCCAGTCCCGCGCGCCGGCCGTCTCCACGACCACGCAGCGCTTACGGATGATGTCGATGAAGGGCAGGAAAAGCTGACGATTGATGCCGTTCTTGTAGAGGTCCTCCGGCGCGCGGTTCGAGGTGATGGCCAGCACCACCCGATCCTCGACCAGGGCTTCGAACAGCCGGCCCAGGATCATGGCGTCGGCGATGTCGGTGACCTGCAATTCGTCGAAACACAGCAGCCGGGCTTCCGACGCGATCAGCTTGGCGATCGGCGGGATGGGGTCGTCGCCCTTATGGGTGCCGAACACGGCCTTGCGAGCCTTCGCATCCCCCTCGCGCCACTGTCTCACCAGATCGTGGATGCGGGCCATGAAGGCGTGAAAGTGGGCGCGCGTCTTTCGCGGCTCGGGCGTCGCCGAATAGAACAGGTCCATCAGCATCGACTTGCCGCGTCCGGGCGGGCCGTAGAGATAGACGCCCCGCACCTCCGGCGCCTTGCCGAACAGGCCGCGTTTGGCCAGATCGACCTCCAGCCGCTCCAGCGCCGTGATCACGCTCTCCTGCGCCGGATCGGGCGTCAGCACGCCCTCTTCCACGCGGATGTCGTAGGCGTTGCGGATACGGGAGGTCATAGGAGGACTGCTTAAAGCCCGGCACAGTGAAAAGCGATTGCTTCGCAGCCCTGAACGCCTATTTGCAGGGCCATCACTACAATGCGCTCAAGCAGCGAGGCCCCGTGGGCCGAGCGGTAGCGCGTCCGAAGGACGAGAAAAAATGGGTTATCGCGTCGCCATCGTCGGGGCCACGGGCAATGTGGGCCGCGAAATGCTGAACATCCTCGAGGAGCTGGAATTCCCCGTCGATGAAATTCACGCCATCGCCTCGCGCAAGTCCAAGGGCGTCGAGGTCTCCTTCGGCGACAAGACCGTCAAATGCCAGGACATCGAGCAGTTCGACTTCTCCAAGGTCGACATCGTCCTGATGTCCGCCGGCGGCGCGGTGTCCAGGGAATGGTCCGAGAAGATCGGCAAGGCCGGTCCCATCGTGATCGACAACTCCTCGGCCTTCCGCAAGGACGCCGACGTGCCGCTGATCGTGCCCGAGGTGAACCCGGACGCCATCAAGGACGCGACCAAGAAGAACATCATCGCCAACCCCAACTGCTCGACCATTCAGCTGGTGACGGCGCTGAAGCCGCTGCACGACGCGGCCAAGATCAAGCGGGTGGTGGTCTCGACCTATCAGTCGGTGTCCGGCACCGGCAAGGAAGGCATGGACGAGCTGTGGAACCAGACCAAGGCCATCTACGGCCTGGGCGACGCCACGCCCAAGAAGTTCCCCAAACAGATCGCCTTCAACGTCATCCCCTACATCGGTTCCTTCCTCGAGGACGGCTCCACCGACGAGGAGAAGAAGATGTCGGACGAGACGCACAAGATGCTGGACCCCGACATCCAGGTCACCGTCACCTGCGTGCGCGTGCCGGTCTTCGTGGGTCACTCCGAGGCCGTGAACGTCCAGTTCGACCGCCCCATCGAACCCGACGAGGCCCGCGCCATCCTGCGCGAGGCGCCGGGCGTCCTGGTCATCGATAAGCAGGAGCACGACGGCTATATCACCCCGGTCGACGCCGCCAGCGAACACGCCGTCTATGTCAGCCGCATCCGCAAGGATCCGACCGTCGAGAACGGCCTGAACCTGTGGGTCGTGTCCGACAACCTGCGCAAGGGCGCCGCCCTGAACGCGGTCCAGATCGCCCAGCTTCTGGACGAGACGGGCGTGATCAAGTCGTCGTCGGGATATCGTTCGATCACGGTCTGATCCTTACTTTCGTCATCCTCGGGCTTGCCCCGAGGACCGGATGTTCCGCCGCTGGTGCGAACGAGCGACGCATAGACGCCCGCCGCGCCCGATCCTCGGGTCAATCCCGAGGATGACGGCAAGGGGGTGAAAGGAATACGCGCCATGAGCGCCACCCCCTCTCCCAACGACCCCCGCGCCGTCGGCACGGCCATCGCCTGCTACACCCTGTGGGGGCTGCTGCCTCTGCTCTTCATGGCGATGGCCGCGCACGGCTTCGGCGCGCCCGAAATCCTGGCGCACCGGGCGGTCTGGTCAGTCTTCGTGGCGGGCCTGGTCCTGCTGCTGGCCGGGCAATGGGGCGAGGCTCGACAGGTGCTGGCCACGCCGCGCACCCTGGCCTGGCTGGCCCTGTCCGCGCTGCTGATCGGCACGAACTGGAGCCTCTATGTCTTCGCCACCACCCATCATGCGACGCTGGAGGCCAGCCTCGGCTACTATATCAATCCCCTGCTGAACATGGCGGCCGGCGCCGTGCTGTTCCGCGAGAAGATCGACCGCTGGAGCGCGCTGGCCATCGGTCTGGCCGCCATCGGGGTCGTGATCCAGACGATCGCCCTCGGGCATGTGCCGATCATCGGCCTGACCCTGGCCGTTACCTTCTGCGCCTATGCGGTGATCCGTAAGCGCGTGCCCGCCTCGGCCCAGACCGGTCTTTTCGTGGAATGTCTGGTGCTGCTGCCCATCGGTGCGGTCTTCCTGGCCTGGTTGACCACCCACGGTCAGGCGGTCGGGTTCGCCTCGCCGTCCGGTCTGATCTGGGCGCTGGTGAACGGCCCGGCGACCGTAATCCCGCTGGCGCTGTTCGCCTGGTCGGCGCGGCGTCTGCCCCTGTCCACGGTCGGCTTCATCCAGTTCCTGGCCCCGACGCTGCAGTTCGCCTGCGGCGTCGCGACCGGCGAGCCGCTGACCCTGCTGCGGATCGTCTCCTTCGTCTTCATCTGGGCCGGCGCCGGCGTCTTCGCCCTGGCCGCCTTCAATCGCAGCCGCGCCGCACGCGAGGCGTTGAAGACCACGGCGGAACCGGCGTAGCCTTCGCCCACACGGAGGCGAGCCCATGACGACCGCCAACCGGGCCCCTGCGAAGGCGGACAGGTCCATGCCGCCGCCGAACCGGCCCACCCGCTTTCGGCGGCGCGCAAACGCTGGGTGCTGGCCGCGACGGTGCTGGGCTCCAGCCTGACCTTCATCGACGGCTCGGCCCTGGGCGTCGCCCTACCCGCCGTGCAGCGGGATCTGGCGGCCGGCACGGCGGCGGTGCAGTGGGTGTCGAACGCCTATCTGCTGACGCTTGGCGCCCTGGTTCTGATCGGCGGCGCGGCCGGCGATCGGTTCGGCCGCCGGCGGGTCTTTCTGATCGGGGTCGCGATCTTCGCCCTGGCCTCCATCGGCTGCGCCCTGGCCCCCACCGTCCAGGCTCTGGTCGCCGGTCGGGCGATCCAGGGAATCGGTGCGGCCCTGCTGACGCCCGGCGCCCTGGCGGTGATCGGCGCGACATTCCCGCCCGAGGAGCGCGGCAAGGCCTTTGGAACCTGGGCCGGGTTCGGCGCCCTGACCGGCATGGTCGGGCCGTTGATCGGGGGATGGCTGGCCGACGCCGCCGACTGGCGCGCCATCTTCTGGATCAATGTCCCGCTGGCGATCCTGACCGCCGTGGTGACGCTGGCCGCGACGCCCGAGAGCCGCGATCCCGACGCGCGCGGTCTGGACGGTCTGGGCGCGGTTCTGGCCGTCGCCGGCCTGGGCGCCCTGACCTGGGCCCTGACCGCCGCGCCCGATCTGGGGTTCGCATCGCCCGTGATCCTGGGAGGATTGGCCGTGGGCGCCGCGCTGCTGGCCGCCTTCGTCTGGGCCGAAGCGCGCCAGAGCCACCCGATGATGCCGCTGGGCCTGTTTTCGTCCTCTGTGTTCAGCGGGATCAATCTGCTGACCTTGCTGCTCTATTTCGCCCTGGGCGGGGCGATGTTCTTCCTGCCCTTCGATCTGATCCGGGTTCACGGCTGGAGCGCGACCGAGGCCGGCGCCGCCATGCTGCCCTTCGCCGCCGTCATGGGCCTGTTTTCCGGCCTCGCTGGACGGGTCGCCGATCGGTTCGGCGCGCGTCTGTCGCTCAGCGTCGGGCCAGCCCTGGCCGGGATCGGACTGGCGCTCCTCGCCGTGCCAGCGCCGGGCGCCGGCTATGTCGACGGACCGCTGGCGGGCATGACGGTGCTGGCGATCGGCATGACCCTGGCGGTCGGGCCGTTGACGGCGACGGTCATGGGAGCGGTCAAGGCGGGCCACACCGGCGTGGCCTCGGGCGTCAACAATGCGGTGGCGCGCGTGGCCAGCCTTCTCGCCGTCGCCCTTTTGGGCCTGGTGCTGTCGGCGGTCTTCGCCGGGGTCGCCAACCTGCCTGACGCGCGCGCCCAGCTGGCCCAGGTCATGTCGGGCGGCGAGATCACGCCCGTCGCCCGCGACGCTTTCCATGCGGCGTTCCGGGCCGTGATCCTGACATGCGCCGCCTGCGCGGGCTTGGCCGGCCTGATCGGCCTGCTGACCGCGCCCGGCCCGGTTCAGAAGGCGGCGTAAAGCGCGTCCAGCAACCGTTTGGGTCGGGGGTCGCCGATCAGGTGCGGCGACTGGCGCGTCATCACATAGGCCGCCGACAGCTTCCGCGACGGATCCGCCATGGCCATCGACCCGCCCCAGCCATAATGGCCGAAGGCTTCGTTCGGCCCGAACACCTTCAGCCCGTCATTGCGCATCAGCCCCGCCGCCCAGCTGATCGTATAGGGCAGCACCTTGTCCGGCCCATAGATGCGCTCGCGCGTCAGCTGATCCACCGTTCCCGCCGACAGCACCGACCGGCCGTCCAGCGCGCCGCCATTGGCGACCACGCCCAGCATCTTCGCCAGGCCCAAAGCCGTGCCGTGCAGATTGGCCGACGGGATCTCCATCTCGCGCCAAGCCGCCGAACCGCGCCCGCCCGGCGCCGAGCCGCGATCCAGGAAGGCCGCCTGTTTGATCGGATCGATGCTCCCCAGGCTGGGCGCCGCCGTGGGCTTGCGCATCTGCGCCACCCGTCCATGCTCGCTTTCCGGCAGGCCGATCCACAAGTCCAGCCCCGCGAAGTCCTGGCGCAGCGCCTGGCCCATCGTCCTCCCGGTCGCCCGGCGATAGACCTCATTGGCCAGATAGCCGACGGTGATCGGGTGATAGCCCGAGGCTGAACCCGGCGCCCACATCGGCGCCTGGGCCGCCAGACGCGCCAGAACCGCAGACACATCGAACCAGATGGTCGGATCGACTGCCTCGGAGAAGCCCGGCAGTCCCGATTGGTGGCTCATCAGCTGGGCCACGGTGACGTCCGCCTTGCCCGCCGCGCCGAACTCAGGCCACAGCGAGGCGACCGGCTGGTCATAGTCGATCTGCCCGGCCTCGACCGCGCTCGCCATCAGGATGGCCATCACCGCCTTGCCGGTCGAAAACACCGAGGTCAGGGTCGTTTCGGTGAACGGCGTCGTCCTGGCCGTATCCGCATGGCCCGCCCACAGATCGACGACCGTTTCGCCCTCGACCAGCACGCTGAACCGCGCCGCCTGCTCGTTCAGCCCCTCGGGCGCGTCGGCGAAGTTGGCGGCGAACGTCTCGCGCACGGCCTCAAAACCGGGTGCGCAGACGCCGTGGATGTCGATGAGATCGGTCATGGACCGGTCTTAGCCGTCCGCCGTCGATCTGTCAGCCGACCGCGCCTAATCCAGCAGTCCCCGCGTGGAGGTTTCGCCGGGCGTCAGGTTCAGGATCAGCTCAAGCCGTGCGCCCTCCGTCGGCGCGCTTGGGCGGTGCGCCGTCAGGGTCATGCCGTGGCCGCGATAACGTTGCGCCGTCATCTCCGGCAGGGAGATCGGCCCGCCCTCCTTGCGCCACCCTTCGTTCTCCAGTCGCGTCAGCGCGATTTGCGCCGCCTCGGCATAGCCATAAACCAGCACCTGACACGCCGGGTCATGGAAAGTCACGAAGGCGGCCATGCCGTGCCCGTCGCTGGGCGGATTGGCGATGACGGCGGTGAAACCCATCGTGCTGTAGGACAGCGCTTCGCGCATTTCCGGCAGCGGGATCATCTGCACAGGCGCTCCGCGACCGTAGCCGGCGTCGAAGGCCGCCTGATGCAGGCCCTCCAGCGAATAGGGCTTATCGCCCAGGAACCAGCCGCAGAACGCGTCGACGCCGTTCAGAATGGCGGCGACAGGCTCGACCGGACGCGGCGGCGCGGGCCGGGCTGCGGCTGCGGCCGCAGCGGGCGCGCTGACCGGCGTCTGCCCCGTGACGATCTGGGCGTCGGCCCGCGCGATCCGTGCCTGCAACATCGAGTCGGAGGGACAGGACGCTGGAATATTGATCACCTGGCCTGCGCCGCCCATACGCACCGGCGGTTGATAGATCGCCATGGCCGGCCGGCACCCATTGGCGTCCAGATTCGGCTCGTCCAGGGCCGCGCAGCCGGACGTGGCGCCGAGCAGCACCGGAATGGCGATGAGTGTCAGGACGCGCTTCATGATCGCCAATGCTGAAATGAAAACGACCCCGACGCGATCACGGCGGGGTCGTTTGCGTCAACTGAAATAATTAGGATCAGGCCGCGACGACCTCGGTGGCCTGTTCGGCCAGGATGGTCAGACCTTCGCCGTTGACGTCGGCGAAGCCGCCGTGGACGTCGTACTGGGTCTTTGAGCCGTTGTTATAGACGGTCACCAGACCCTCGCGCAGGGCGGTCATGAAGGGCGCATGATCCGGCAGAACGCCGAAGTCGCCCTCGACGCCCGGTGCATCGACCTGGTCCACGAGGCCCGAGAAGACCTCGCGTTCCGGCGAGACGAGGGAGAAGTTCAGCTTGCCGGCCATGATCAGGCTTCCGACGCCATCTTCTCGGCCTTGGCGACGGCCTCTTCGATGGAGCCGACCATGTAGAAGGCGGCTTCCGGCAGGTGGTCGTATTCACCGGCGACGATGCCCTTGAACGAGCGGATCGTGTCGGCCAGCTCGACGAACTTGCCGGGCGAGTTGGTGAACTGTTCGGCCACGAAGAAGGGCTGCGACAGGAAGCGCTGGATCTTGCGGGCGCGCGAGACGACCAGCTTGTCCTCTTCCGACAGCTCGTCCATGCCCAGGATGGCGATGATGTCCTTCAGGCCCTTGTACTGCTGCAGCACTTCCTGAACCGAACGGGCGACGTTGTAGTGTTCGTCGCCGATGACCAGCGGGTCCATGATCCGCGAGGTCGAGTCCAGCGGATCGACGGCCGGGAAGATGGCCTGGGCGGCGATGTCACGCGACAGAACGGTCGTGGCGTCCAAGTGGGCGAACGAGGCGGCGGGCGCCGGGTCGGTCAGGTCGTCGGCGGGCACGTAGATGGCCTGGACCGACGTGATCGAACCCTTCTTGGTCGAGGTGATGCGCTCTTGCAGGTTGCCCATCTCGGTGGCCAGCGTCGGCTGATAGCCCACGGCCGAGGGGATGCGGCCCAGCAGAGCCGACACTTCCGAACCGGCTTGCGTGAAGCGGAAGATGTTGTCGACGAACAGCAGCACGTCCTTGCCTTCTTCGTCACGGAAGTATTCCGCGATCGACAGGCCGGTTAGGGCGACGCGGGCGCGGGCGCCGGGGGGCTCGTTCATCTGGCCGTAGACCAGGGCGCACTTGGAGCCCTCGGTCGAGCCGCCGTTCTTGGACGGGTCCACGTTCACGTTGGACTCGATCATCTCGTGATACAGGTCGTTGCCTTCGCGGGTGCGCTCGCCCACGCCGGCCAGAACCGAATAACCGCCGTACGCCTTGGCGATGTTGTTGATCAGCTCCTGCATGGTCACGGTCTTGCCCACGCCGGCGCCGCCGAACAGGCCGATCTTGCCGCCCTTGGTGTAGGGGCACATCAGGTCGATGACCTTGATGCCCGTGACCAGGATTTCAGAAGAGGTCGACTGCTCTTCGAAGCTGGGCGCTTCCTTGTGGATCGGGCGGTATTCGGTGGTGGCGATCGGGCCGGCTTCGTCGATCGGCTGGCCGACGACGTTCATGATGCGGCCCAGGGTGCCCGGGCCGACCGGCGCCTGGATCGACGAGCCGGTGTCTGTCACGGGCTGGCCGCGCGTCAGGCCTTCGGTCGTGTCCATCGAGATGGCGCGGACCATGTTCTCACCCAGGTGCTGGGCGACTTCCAGAACCAGGGTGAAGGGCTCGCCCGTCTTCTGGTCGACGTTCTGGGTGTGCAGGGCGTTCAGGATCGCCGGCAGGTGGCCGTCGAACTCGACGTCCACGACGGCGCCGATGACCTGGGCGATCTTGCCGGTGCCGGCGGCGTTGACGGGAGCGGCGTCCGGAGCGGCCTTCTTGGCGGCGGGCTTGCGGGCTGCGGGTTTCTTGGCGGCGACGGTGTCGGTCATGGTCAGGGTCCGTATCGGAATGTCTGTTCGGTCGGGATCAGAGGGCTTCGGCGCCGGCGATGATCTCGATCAGCTCGGTGGTGATCTGGGCTTGGCGCTTGCGGTTGTACTGCAGCGTCAGGGCGTTGATGAGGTCGCCCGCGTTTCGCGTCGCGTTGTCCATCGCCGCCATCTGCGAACCGAAGAAGCCGGCCTGGTTCTCGTACAGCGCGGCCAGGATCTGGGTCGTCAGCGCGCGCGGCAACAGGGTTTCCAGGATTTCCTCTTCCGAGGGCTCGTACTCATAGACCGCGCCGTTCAGGTCGATCGGCGCCGCATCTCCCTCGACCACGGCCGGGATGAGCTGCTTGGCCGTCGGGACCTGTTGGATCACCGACTTGAACTGGCTGTAGAACAGGGTGACCACATCGGCCTGCCCCTCTTCGAACGCCGTGGCGATCATTTCGGCGACCGGCTGGGCCGACGGCAGGCCGATCGTCTTGTGGTCCGACAGTTCGAAAGTGTGAACCACCTTGTCGCCGTACAGACGCGCCAGCTGATCGCGCGACTTCTTGCCGACGGCGATGATCTTCACATCCTTGCCGGCGTTGATCAGGCTGTTGATCCGCTCGCGCGCGGCGCGGATGACGTTGGTCGAGAAACCGCCCGCCAGACCCTTGTCCGCTGTCGCCACGACGATCAGGTGACGCTGGTCCTGGCCCGTGCCCGACAGCATCTTGGGCGCGTCGGCGCCCGAGACGCCGGCGGCCAGATTGGCGATGACCGAGGCCATCTTCTGCGCATAGGGCCGGGCGCTCTCGGCCTGATCCTGGGCGCGCTTCAGCTTGGCCGCGGCGACCATCTGCATGGCTTTCGTGATCTTCTGCGTGGCTTTCACGCTTCCGATCCGATTGCGCATTTCCTTAAGGCTGGCCATCCGGCGCTACTCTCTCAGCTGTCCGGAGGGGCTCAGGCGAAGGTCTTGACGAAGGCGGCCAGGATGTCCTTCAGCTCGGCTTCGAGGTCCGAGGTCAGGTCCTTCTTGGTGCGGATGCCTTCCAGCAGCGACGCGTGGTTCGCATGGATGCGCGCCAGCAGCTCCTTCTCGAAACGGCCGACGTCGCCGACCGCGATACCGTCGATATAGCCGCGCGTGCCGGCGTAGACCGAGACGACCTGCTCTTCCATCGCCAGCGGCGAATACTGCGGCTGCTTCAGCAGTTCCGTCAGACGGGCGCCGCGCGCCAGCAGCTTCTGGGTCGAGGCGTCCAGGTCCGAGCCGAACTTGGCGAAGGCGGCCATTTCGCGATACTGGGCCAGCTCGCCCTTGATCGAACCGGCGACCTTCTTCATCGCCTTGGTCTGGGCCGAGGAGCCGACGCGCGAGACCGAGATGCCGACGTTCACGGCCGGACGGATGCCCTGATAGAACAGGTCCGATTCCAGGAAGATCTGGCCGTCGGTGATCGAGATCACGTTGGTCGGGATATAGGCCGAAACGTCGTTGGCTTGGGTTTCGATGATCGGCAGGGCGGTCATCGAGCCCGAACCGTAATCCTCGTTCAGCTTGGCCGAGCGCTCCAGCAGGCGGCTGTGCAGGTAGAAGACGTCGCCCGGATAGGCTTCACGGCCGGGCGGACGGCGCAGCAGCAGCGACATCTGGCGATAGGCGACGGCCTGCTTGGACAGGTCGTCATAGACGATCAGGGCGTGCATGCCGTTGTCGCGGAAGAACTCGCCCATGGCGGTGCCGGCGAACGGGGCCAGGAACTGCAGCGGGGCGGGCTCCGAGGCGGTGCAGGCCACGACGATCGTGTATTCCAGCGCGCCGGACTCTTCGAGGGTCTTCACGATCTGGGCGACCGTCGAACGCTTCTGGCCGATGGCGACGTAGATGCAGTAGAGCTTGGCGCTCTCGTCGTCGGTCTTGTTGACGCTCTTCTGGTTCAGGATGGTGTCGATGGCGACGGCGGTCTTGCCGACCTGACGGTCGCCGATGATCAGCTCGCGCTGGCCGCGGCCGACGGGGATCAGGGTGTCGATGGCCTTCAGGCCGGTCTGCATCGGCTCATGGACCGACTTGCGCGGGATGATGCCGGGCGCCTTGACGTCCACGCGGCGGCGCTCGGTGAACTCGATTGGGCCCTTGCCGTCGATCGGCTCGCCCAGCGGGTTGACGACGCGGCCCAGCAGGCCACGGCCGACCGGCACGTCCACGATCTCGCCCAGGCGGCGTACGTCGTCGCCCTCGGCGATGGCGGCGTCGGCGCCGAAGATCACGGCGCCGACGTTGTCGCGTTCCAGGTTCAGGGCCATGCCCTTCACGCCGGCCTTGGTGAACTCGACCATTTCGCCGGCCTGGACATTGTCCAGACCGTGGATGCGGGCGATGCCGTCGCCGACCGACAGCACGCTGCCGACGTCGGAGACATCGGCTTCGACGCCGAAGTTGGCGATCTGCGACTTGAGGATGGCCGAGATTTCAGCGGCGCGGATGTCCATGACGGGCTCTCTGTTCTTCAGTCTTCTGCGGGTGCGCCGTTCAGGCGCGCATTCTGGGTGGCGGGAGCGCGTTTAGGCGCGCAACATTTTTGGTGTCTGAAACGCGTCTAGGCTCGTTTCAGGGCGAACTTCATCTGGTCGAGCTTGGTCTTCAGCGAGGCGTCGCACAGTTTCGAGCCCACCTTGACCTTCAGGCCGCCCAGGATCGACGGATCGACGCGTGCGGTCAGTTCCGGCGCCTTGCCCAGGCTCTTGGACAGGGCGGAGGTGATGGCGGCGACCTGTTTGGCGTCCAGCGGCTGGGCCGAGATGACCTCGGCGGCGACGACGCCGGCGTGTTTGGCATAGCGGGCCTCGAACCCGGCGATCACGGCCGGCAGGTCCTTGGCGCGGCCGTTCTGCGCCAGCAGGCCCAGGAAGTTGGTCGTGGTCTGCTCGAACTTGGCCTTGGCGGCGATGGCGACCAGACCCTTGGCCTGATCGGGCGCGGCGATGACGGGCGATGTGGCCAGGCGACGCAGGTCGGCGCTTTCGGTCCAGGCCGCCTTCAGCGACTTCAGGTCGGCGCGGACGGCGTCCAGGCGGCCGGTTTCCAGCGCCAGGTCGAACAGCGCCTGTGCGTAGCGATCGCCGACTTCCGTCGTTCTGAAATCATCAGCCACTGATTAGGGTCCGAGGTCGTTGTGTCAGGGTCGCAACCGACTGCGAGGCTCGCAACGGTCAAAAGCTTGAAATGCTTACGGAAAGCACGACGGAGGCCGTATCCGTGAATACGCCCCCTTCAAGCCGGGCGCCTGATAGCACGGGGTTTCGCCGCTCGCAACATTGCGTGAAGGCGCGCCGATGCCGCAGGGCGAGAGCGCGCCGCTGTTTCCTTCCACACAGCGTGGGAAGGGCGACTGCGCCAAAGGGGGGTGCGACCATGACGCCGCACCCCCATCGCTTGATCGGAACCCGCGTCGGCCCTAGCGATTTCCGCTCAAGCTTTATCCACCATCTGGAACCCCGATGCTCGACAGCATAACCCCCCTGCTCTCCGATCCGGCCGCCTGGGCCGCATTGGTGACCCTCGTCGTGATGGAAGTCGTGCTCGGCATCGACAACCTGATCTTCATCTCGATCCTGTCGAACAAACTGCCCGAGCATCAGCGCCAGAAGGTGCGGCGCATCGGTATCGGCCTGGCGCTGGTCATGCGTCTGGCCCTGCTGTCGATCATCGCCTGGCTAGTCGGCCTGGTGCAGCCGGTCTTCACCGTCATGGGCAATGAGTTCTCCTGGAAGGACCTGATCCTGATCGCGGGTGGTCTGTTCCTGGTCTGGAAGGCGACCAAGGAGATCCACCACACGGTCGATCCCACGCCTAGCCACGATGTCATGGACAAAAAGGACGTGGTCATCGCCAACGCCGGCGCGGCCATCGTCCAGATCATCCTGTTGGACATCGTCTTCTCGATCGACTCGATCCTGACCGCCGTCGGCATGACCGAGCATCTGCCGATCATGGTCGTCGCCGTTCTGGTCGCCGTGACCGTCATGCTGCTGGCCGCCGACCCCTTGGCCAACTTCATCAACAAGAACCCCAGCGTCGTCATGCTGGCGCTCGGCTTCCTGCTGATGATCGGCATGGTGTTGATCGCCGACGGCTTCGGCTATCATGTGCCCAAGGGCTACATCTATGCGGCCATGGCCTTCTCGGCCGGTGTTGAGGCGTTGAACATGCTGGGTCGCAAATCCGCATCCAAGAAGGAAAAGGCCGAACTCGCCCGCAGCGAGGCGAACGCCGCCGAGGCCCGCGCCCAAAAGGCAGAGGCCGAAGCCGCCGCAGAGCGGGGCTGAGCCTCATGATGCGCCTGTCGTCCCGGCTCGCCGGCTTCGTCGCCGGCCTGCTGCTGACGACAGGCGTCGCCCTGCCGGTCAGGGCCGAAGTCCCGGTCCAGTCCTACGAGGTCGTGCGGGCCTATCCGCACGACACAGGGGCCTTTACCGAGGGCCTCTTCTTCCACGACGGCGGCCTTTACGAGAGCACGGGCCTTTATCCGTCCTTCATCCGCAAGGTCGATCTGGAGACCGGACGCGTGGAGCGTCAGCGCGACCTGCCGACCATCTATTTCGGCGAGGGCATGACCACGCTGAACGGCAAACTCTACAGCCTGACCTGGCGGAACCACATCGGCTTCATCTGGAAGCTCGACGACTTCTCGCCCTTGGGCGGCTTCTCCTATCCGGGCGAGGGCTGGGCCCTGACCACCGACGGCCGCCGCCTGATCATGAGCGACGGCACCGATCAGCTGCGCTTTCTGGACCCCGAAACCCTGGCCGAGACCGGCCGCGTCTCCGTCACCGCCGACGGCCGGCCGCTGGATCGGCTCAACGAGCTGGAATGGATCGACGGCGAGGTCTTCGCCAATATCTGGCAGGACAACCGCATCGCGCGCATCGATCCCGAGACCGGCGTGGTCAAGGCCTTCATCGATCTGACCGCCGTGGTCCCCAAGGGCGCGAACCTCGACCCCAACGACGACGTCCTGAACGGCATCGCCTGGGACGCGGCGGGCAAACGCCTGTTCGTCACCGGCAAACGCTGGCCGCAGCTGTTCGAGATCAGGCTGCGTTGATCCGAACGAAGAAAAGGCCGGACGCTGCGACAGCGCCCGGCCCTCTTCCTTTTCCGCCTCTGCCGCTGCTCAGCCGTGCAGGTCGAACCGGTCCAGCTCCATCACCTTGGTCCAGGCCGCCACGAAGTCCGAGACGAACTTCCCTTCGGCGTCGGCCCCGGCATAGACCTCGGCCAGCGCGCGCAGCACGGCGTTGGAGCCGAACACCAGATCGACGCGCGTGCCGGTCCACTTGGCTTCGCCCGTCTTGCGGTCGCGGCCTTCGAACACGTCCTTGGCGTCCGAGGTCGCCGCCCACTTCACGTCCATGTCCAGCAGATTGACGAAGACATCGTTGGACAGCGCGCCCGGCCGCTCGGTCAGCACGCCGTGCGTCGCGCCGCCCGTATTGATGTTGATCGCCCGCAGGCCGCCGATCAGCACCGTCATCTCCGGCGCCGTCAGCGTCAGCCGCTGCGCCTGATCGATCAGCAGCGACTCGGCCGGCACCGCATAGCGGGCCTTCTGGAAGTTGCGGAAGCCGTCGGCGACCGGTTCCAGATAGCCGAAGGACTCGACATCCGTGTCCGCCTGGCTGGCGTCCGTCCGGCCGGGCGTGAACGGCACGCTGGCGTCGTGGCCCGCCGCCTTGGCCGCCTGCTCGACGCCCGCATTGCCGGCCAGCACGATCAGGTCGGCCAGGGAGACCTTCTTGCCGCCCGTCTGCGCCTGATTAAACTCGGTCTGGATGCGCTCCAGCGTCTTCAACACCCGGTCCAGCTGTTCGGGCTGATTGACGGCCCAATCCTTCTGCGGCGCCAAACGGATGCGGGCGCCGTTGGCCCCGCCCCGCTTGTCCCCGCCGCGGAAGGTCGAGGCCGAGGCCCAGGCCGTGCCGACCAGTTCGGCGGTGCTCAGCCCCGAGTCCAGCACCTTGGCCTTCAGAGCCGCCGCGTCCGTCGCGTCGATCAGCGGGTGATCGACCTCCGGCACCGGATCCTGCCACAACAGAACTTCGCTCGGGACTTCCGGCCCGATGTAGCGCGAACGCGGCCCCAGATCGCGGTGCGTCAGCTTGAACCAGGCCCGCGCAAAGGCGTCGGCGAACGCTTCCGGATCATTCAGGAACCGGCGCGAGATCTTCTCATATTCCGGGTCGAACCGCATCGACAGGTCGGTCGTCAGCATCGTCGGCCGCTTCTTCTTGGCCGGATCGTGGGCGTCGGGGATGATCTCACCCGCATCCTTGGCCACCCACTGATGCGCGCCCGCCGGGGACTTCTCCAGCTCCCATTCGAAGCCGAACAGGTTTTCGAAATAGAAGTTGCTCCACTGGGCCGGCGTCTGGGTCCAGGTGACTTCCAGGCCGCTGGTGATGGCGTCGGCGCCGTGCCCCGTGCCGAAGCTGGAGGTCCAGCCCAAGCCCTGCGCCTCCAGGCCGTCGCCTTCCGGCTCTGCGCCGACGTGGTCGGCCGGGCCCGCGCCGTGCGTCTTGCCGAAGGTGTGGCCGCCCGCGATCAGGGCGACCGTCTCCTCGTCGTTCATCGCCATCCGGGCGAAGGTGTCGCGAATGTCGCGCGCCGCCGCGATCGGATCGGGATTGCCGTCCGGGCCCTCGGGGTTGACGTAGATCAGGCCCATCTGCACGGCCGCCAGCGGGTTCTCCAGATCGCGCGTATGCTCGTCGCCGTCGGCGTCATCGTCCGAAACCAGCACAGCCTCGTCGCCCGGCTTCACCACCCCGTCCGAGCCGTGGGCATAGCGTTCGTCGCCGCCCAGCCAGGTCGTCTCGCGACCCCAGTAGACGTCCTGATCCGGCTCCCAAGTGTCGGCGCGGCCGCCGGAGAAGCCGAAGGTGCGGAAACCCATCGTCTCCAGCGCGACGTTCCCGGTCAGGATCATCAGGTCGGCCCATGAGATGGCCTGGCCGTATTTCTGCTTGATCGGCCAAAGCAGGCGGCGCGACTTGTCGATATTGACGTTGTCGGGCCAGGAGTTCAGCGGCGCGAACCGCTGCTGGCCCCGCCCGCCGCCGCCCCGACCGTCGCCGACGCGATAGGTGCCGGCGCTGTGCCAGGCCATGCGGATGAACTGCGGGCCGTAATGGCCGAAGTCCGCCGGCCACCAATCCTTGGAGTCTGTCATCAGCGCGCGCAGATCCGCCTTCAGCGCCTCATAGTCCAGCTTGGAGAAGGCCTCGCGGTAGTCGAACGACTCGCCGAGCGGATCGGACTTGGCCGAATGCTGGTTCAGCAGATCGACCCGCAGCTGGTTGGCCCACCAATCACGGTTCTGAACGCCGCCGCCTGCGACCGATCGGGGCGTCCGGCCGGAAAAGGGGCATTTGGCTTCGTCGGTCATAGTGTTTTCTCCCTGCTGCTCTGGCGCACGACGGCGAGCGATTTTTCATCGCCCTGTAGATGATGGGGTCATACGACACGGGTCAAACGGATAAAGCCAATCGATTATCCTTGGCGTCAGCATAGGACAGGCCTATTTCTCTCCCATGCTCCCCACCCTGCGTCAGCTCCAGTATCTCAAGCTCCTGGCCGAACACGGCAGCTTCTCGCGCGCCGCCGAGGCCGCCCACGTCAGCCAGCCCGCCCTCAGCGCCGGGGTGCAGGAGCTTGAGCGCATCCTGGGCGCGCCGGTGGTCGAACGCGCGCGCGGCGCCGTGATCATGACCGCCGTCGGAGCGGAGGCCGTTCGCCGCGCCGAGGACGTCCTGGCCCGCACCGAGGATCTGGTCGAGGCGGCCAAGAACGCCGGGCGCCTGCTGTCCGGCCGATTTCGCCTGGGCGTCATCCCCACTGTCGCCCCCTTCCTGCTGCCCGCCAAGCTACCGTCGGTGAAGGCCGCCTACCCCAGCCTGAAGCTGTTTATCCGCGAGGATCTGACGCCCCGGCTGATCGCGGCGCTGAAGGCGGGTCAGATCGACGCGGCCGTCATCGCCCTGCCCTATGATGCGCCGGGCATCGCCCACGCTCGCATCGGCGATGACGAGATCATGGCCGCCGCCCCCGCCGACCATGCCCTGGCCGCGCCCGGCCCCATCCGTCCCGGCTCGCTGCGGGCCGAGGATCTGATCCTGCTGGAGGACGGCCATTGCCTGCGCGACCACGCTCTGGCGGCGCTGGACATCGAGGCCCCGCGCGGCGACGACGTCTTTGCGGCCACCAGCCTGCATACCCTGGTTCAGATGGTCGGCTCGGGCCTCGGCGTCTCCTTCCTGCCGAAGATGGCGGTGCAGGCCGGTCTGGCCGACACCCCCTCCGTCGCCATTCGCGCCTTCGAGAACCAGGCCGACGGCGCCCCGCCCCACCGCGAGATCGTCGTCGCCTGGCGCGCCGGCTCCAGCCGCGCCGCCGAGGCCCGGCTGCTGGCTGAGGCCCTGAAGCTGGATTGAACTGGACTGAACCGCGCCGCCCAGCAGGCGTTTGCATTCCTGACAACGGATCAGCGCCGCCCCGGGCGTTCGACCGAAGCTTCAGGACGCCCCATGGCCTATCGCACCCTCAATCCCTTCACCGAAAAACTGGTCGAGGACTATCCGGAACACACCGACGACGCCGTCGAGGCCGCCTTGGCCAAGGCTGACAGCCTGTTCCACTCCGATTGGTCCAAGGGCGACATTCAGCCGCGCCTCGCCGTGCTGAAATCCCTGTCGGGCCTTCTGACCGAAAACCGCGACGACCTGGCCCGCACAATGGCCGAGGAGATGGGCAAGCCCCTGGCTCAGGGGCAGGGCGAGATCGATCTGTGCGCCGGCATCGCCGCCTACTATGCCGAGAAGGCCGCCGATTTCCTCAAGCCCGAAAAGATCGACAGCGAACTGGGCGAGGCCTGGGTCGAGTTTCATCCGATCGGGGTGCTGCTGGCGGTCGAGCCGTGGAACTTCCCGATCTACCAGCTGATCCGCGTCGTCGCCCCCGCCATCGCGGTCGGTAATCCCGTGCTCTACAAGCACGCGGGCATCGTGCCCCGCTGCGCCGCCCGGTTCGCCGAACTGGTGCGCGAGGCCGGCGCCCCTGAAGGCTTTGTCGCCAACCTCTACATTTCCTCGGACAAGGTCGCGGAACTGATCGGCGACGACCGCATCCAGGGCGTGGCCCTGACGGGTTCCGAGGGCGCCGGCGCCAAGGTCTCGGCCCGCGCCTCGGAAATGCTGAAGAAGTCCACGCTGGAACTGGGCGGCAGCGATGTCTTCGTGGTGCTGGACGACGCCGACATCGAAAAGGCGGTCGCGGCGGGCGTCGAAGGCCGCCTCTCTAACGCCGGACAGGTCTGCACCGGCTCCAAACGCTTCATCGTCCAGAAGTCGGTCTCCGACGCCTTCATCACCGGCTTCGTCGAGGGCATGAAGACCGCCGTCATGGGCGACCCGCTGGACGAGGCCACCGACCTGGGTCCGCTGTCGTCCGAGGATGCGCTGAAGACCCTGACCAAACAGGTGGAGGAGGCGATCCAGCACGGCGCCAAGGCGGTGACCGGCGGCAAGCCCGCCGACCGCACCGGCTTCTTCTACGAGCCGACGGTCCTGACCGACGTCGCGCGCGACAACCCGGCCTTCTACCAGGAGTTCTTCGGCCCGGTGGCCCAGGTCTTCGTGGTCGAGGACGACGATGCGGTCGTGGCCCTGGCCAACGATTCCCACTTCGGCCTGGGCGGCTCGATCTTCTCGGGCGACACCGACCGCGCCCGCAAACTGGCCTCGCGCATCGAGACCGGCATGGTCTTCATCAACACCACCACGACCTCCATGCCCGAACTGCCCTTCGGCGGCGTCAAACGCTCGGGCTTCGGCCGCGAGCTGGGCGATGTCGGCATCAAGGAGTTCGTGAACCGCAAGCTGGTGGTCGTCAGCGCCGACTGACCACCGCCTTTCGGCAAACGGAAAAGGGCCGGCGGATCGCTCCGCCGGCCCTCTTTCTTGTCTGGGCCAACCGCGACCTATTCGGCGGCGATCGGCGCCTCGGTTTCCGGGCCGCGCGCCAGGTTGCGCAGCACATAGGGCATGACGCCGCCGGCCAGCAGATAGTCCAGCTCGGTCTGGTTATCGATGCGGCAGCGCACGGGGAAGCGGGCCATCTTCCCGTCCGACGGGCGGAACAGCTCGACCCACAGGTCCTGACGCGGCTTCAGCTTGCCGATGTTGGCGTCCGACAGGCCGCGGATCGTGACGATCTCTTCGCCCGTCAGGCCCAGCTTCAGCCAGCCGTCCTGCTTGAACTGCAGCGGCACGACGCCCATCCCGACCAGGTTCGAACGGTGGATGCGCTCGAAGCTTTCGGCGATGACGGCGCGCACGCCCAGCAGACGCGTGCCCTTCGCCGCCCAGTCGCGCGACGAGCCGGTGCCGTATTCCTTGCCGGCGAAGACGACCAGCGGACGGCCTTCCGACTGATACCGCATGGCCGCGTCATAGATCGACATGGTGTCGCCCGACGGGAAGTGCTTGGTCACGCCGCCTTCGATCTCGGGCGTGATGCGGTTCTTGATGCGGATGTTGGCGAAGGTGCCGCGCATCATGACTTCGTGGTTGCCGCGACGGGCGCCGTAGCTGTTGAACTCGGCCGCCTCGACGCCGTGGTTGGTCAGATAGACGCCGGCGGGCGAGGTCTTCTTGATCGAACCGGCCGGGCTGATGTGGTCGGTGGTGATCGAGTCGCCGAAGATGGCCAGAACGCGGGCCTCGACCACGTCCTGAACCGGGGTCAGGTCCATCGACAGGCCGTCGAAATAAGGCGGGTTGGCGACGTAGGTCGAGCTGTCGTCCCACTCATAGGTCTGGCCGCCCGTGACCTTGATGGCCTGCCAATGCTTGTCGCCCTTGAACACGTCCTTGTAGCGTTTGGCGAACATGGCGGGGGTGACGGACTTGCGCTGGATGTCGGCGATTTCCTGCGTGGTCGGCCAGACGTCCTTCAGGAAGACGTCGTTGCCCTTCTTGTCCTGACCGATCGGATCCTTGGTGATGTCGATCCGCATCGAGCCGGCGATGGCGTAGGCCACGACCAGCGGCGGCGAGGCCAGATAGTTGGCCTGGACGTCGGGGTTCACGCGACCTTCGAAGTTGCGGTTGCCCGACAGGACCGAGGTCGCGACCAAGGCGTTGTCGTTGATCGCCTTGGAGATGGCCGGATCCAGCGGACCCGAGTTGCCGATGCAGGTGGTGCAGCCATAGCCGACCAGGTTGAAGCCCAGGGCGTCCAGGTCCTTTTGCAGGCCGGCGTCGGTCAGATAGTCGGTCACGACCTGCGATCCGGGGGCCAGCGAGGTCTTGACCCAGGGCTTGGCCTTCAGACCCAGCGCATTGGCCTTGCGCGCCACCAGGCCGGCGGCGATCAGCACCGACGGGTTGGAGGTGTTGGTGCAGGAGGTGATGGCCGCGATGACCACGTCGCCGTCGCCGACGGTGAACTTCTCACCCTCGACCTCGGCGCGCGGGGCGTCGGCCGGGCGCGCGAAGACGTCGGTCAGGGCGGTTTCAAAGGCCGGGGCGGCGGTGGTCAGTTCGACGCGGTCCTGCGGACGCTTCGGACCCGCCAGCGACGGCACGACGGTCGAGATGTCCAGTTCCAGCACGTCGGTGAAGACCGGGTCTTCCGAATTCTCGTCGATCCACAGGCCTTGCGCCTTGGCGTAGGCTTCGACCAGGGCGACGCGCGCCTTGTCGCGGCCCGTGGCGGTCAGATAGCCGATGGTGGCGGCCGAGACGGGGAAGAAGCCGCAGGTCGCGCCGTATTCCGGGGCCATGTTGGCGATGGTCGCCTGGTCCTCGATGGTCATGTTCGGCAGGGCGTCGCCGAAGAATTCGACGAACTTGCCGACCACGCCCTTCTTGCGCAGCATCTGGGTGACGGTCAGCACCAGGTCGGTCGCCGTCGTGCCTTCGGGCATCGAACCCGTCAGCTTGAAGCCGATGACCTCGGGGATCAGCATCGGGATCGGCTGGCCCAGCATGGCGGCCTCGGCCTCGATGCCGCCGACGCCCCAGCCCAGGACGGCCAGGCCGTTGATCATGGTGGTGTGGCTGTCGGTGCCGACGACGGTGTCGGGATAGGCGACGGTCTTCTTGCCTTCGTCCAGGGTCCAGACGGTCTGGGCCAGGTTCTCCAGGTTCACCTGATGGCAGATGCCCGTGCCGGGCGGCACGACGCGGAAGTTGTTGAAGGCCGACGAACCCCAGCGCAGGAAGTTGTAGCGTTCGATGTTGCGCTCGTATTCACGCTCGACGTTCTGGCCGAAGGCTTTGGACGTGCCGAAGTTGTCGACCATGACCGAGTGGTCGATGACCAGATCGACCGGCACCAGCGGGTTGATCTTGGCGGCGTCGGCGCCCAGGGCGCTCATGGCGTCGCGCATGGCGGCCAGATCGACCACGGCGGGAACGCCGGTGAAGTCCTGCATCAGCACCCGGGCCGGACGGAAGGCGATCTCGTGCTCGACCGAGCCCTTGTTCTCGACCCAGGCGGCGACGGCCTTCAGGTCGTCTTCGGTGACGGAAACGCCGTCCTCGTTGCGCAGCAGGTTCTCCAGCAGCACCTTCATCGAGCGCGGCAGGCGGGAAATCCCGGTCAGACCGGCTTCCTCGGCGGCGGGAAGGCTGTAATAGGCGTATTTCTTACGCCCGACGGAAAGGTCCTGGCGGGTTTTGAAGCTGTCGATCGACGGCATGGAGAGTTCCTCTGGTCAGCGCCGCCCGACAATCCGGTTGCGCCTTCGCGCGGCAGACGCAGCGGCTCACAGGGCCCCTGCGCGCGCGGCGAAAGCCTGCTGCGGCGACCGTGCCTATAGCCCCGCCACGCCGCACCGTCCATGTGTCCACACCCCTGACGTGGACATTGAGAAGGGTTCGCAGAAAACACGCCCTGCCTCTCCCTCCCCGGAACGGGGAGGGTGGTCGAGCAGCGACCGGGTGGGGGCGGCCCGGCAGGGGCGCACGGCTCGTGGCGAAAGCGATCAGCGATGTATCACGCCGCCGCCCCCACCCGACCTCGCTGTGCTCGGCCACCCTCCCCGGAGCGGGGAGGGAGATGCCGTCATGATCCACACCCTCGCCCTCTCCGGCCTGACCGTCTCGCGCGGCGAGCGGCGATTGTTCGACGGTCTCGACCTGACCTTGCGCGCCGGCGAGGTGCTGGCCCTGACGGGCGCAAACGGGGCGGGCAAGACCAGCCTGCTGCGCGCGATCGCGGGCCTGTTGCGGCCCGACGCCGGGACGGTCGCCTTCCAGGACGGCGACGGCAATAAGCTGGACGAGCGCCAGGCGCGTGGACGCGAAACCCATTTTCTCGGTCATCTAGACGGGCTGAAGGGCGGCCGAACCGCGCGCGAGGAGCTGGGGTTTCAGTGCGACTGGCTAGGTCACACCCAGTACGGCGTCGACCACGCCGTCGAGGCCTTCGGCTTGAAGCCCCTGCTGGACCTGGAGGTCCGGCGTTTGTCCGCCGGTCAGCGCCGTCGCCTGGCCATGGGCCGGCTGGTCGGATCGCCGCGCGCCCTGTGGCTGCTGGACGAACCGATGGCGCCGCTGGACACGCGTTGGCGCGAAGCCTTCGCCGAGCAGATGCAGCGGCATTTGGACGCCGACGGCCTGATCGTCGCCGCCGTCCACGACCCCCTGCCGCTGCCGACCCGCTCTCTCGACTTGGGGAGCCTGAAATGAGCCGCCGGGATGTCGATCAGGAACCCCGTCCGCCCGGCCTGCGCGGCGCGACGCGCGTGCTGCTGGAGCGCGAACTGGATCTGGCCTGGGGCGGGGGCGGCGGCCCCTTGCTGGCCTGCGGCTTCTTCGCCTGTCTGACCGCCATACTGCCGCTGGCGGCCGGCGGCGATCCGCGCACACTCGGCCCAGTCGCCGGCGGCGTCGCCTGGTTGGCGCTCGCCCTGGCGTCCCTGCTGTCGCTGGAGCGGCTGTTCGAGCGCGACATGGAGGACGGGGCGCTGGATCTGCTGGCCCTCGGTCATCTGGCGCTGGAGCAGGTCGTCCTGATCAAGGCCCTGGCCCAGTGGATCGCCGTCGGTCTGCCGCTTGCCCTGACCGCCCCCGTCGCCGCCCTGGCGCTGGGCCTGCCCGCCTCGCTGACGCCGCTGGTCGCCCTGACCGCCCTGATCGGCGGCGCGGGCTTCGCCTTCACCGGCGCTCTGGGCGCCGCTCTCGCGCTGGGCGCCAAGCGTGGCGGGCTGCTGATCGCCGTCGTCGTCCTGCCGCTTTTCATTCCCCCGGTCGTCTTCGGCGCCGGCGCCCTGGAGCGCGCTGGATCGGGCCAGCCGATCGGCCCGGCGCTGGCCCTGCTCTGCGCCTACGTCCTGTTCGCCGCCGTCGTCGCCCCCTTCGCCGGGGCCGCCGCCGTTCGCAACGCGCAAGGGTGAGCTTGCCCGCGGTCCATTCGTTGCGTAAGCGCTGAATCGATGTTTGGCCTGTCCAATCCGCAGCGCTTCATGGCCTTCACCGGCCCGTTGACGCCCGTTCTGTGGGGGCTAGCCGCCGTGCTGCTGGCCGTCGGCGCCTGGCTCAGCTTCACCGCTCCGGCCGATTATCAGCAGGGCGACACGGTGCGGATCATGTTCGTCCATGTGCCTGCCGCCACCCTGGGCCTGGGCGCCTATGCGGCGTTGGGTGTATCCAGTTTCTTTGCGCTGGTCTTCCGCCACGCCCTGGCCGACGCCGCCGCCCGCGCCGCCGCCCTGCCGGGCGCAGCCTTCACGGCCCTGGCCCTGTGCACCGGCTCGCTATGGGGCCAGCCGATGTGGGGGACCTGGTGGGTGTGGGACGCGCGCCTGACCAGCGTGCTGGTGCTGTTTCTCTTCTACCTCGGCTATATGGCGCTGAGAGCGTCGATCGACGATGAGCAGAAGGCCGGACGCGCCGCCGCCGTCCTGGGCCTGGTCGGCCTGATCAATCTGCCGATCGTGAAATTCTCGGTCGACTGGTGGAACACCCTGCATCAGCCCGCCAGCTTCCTGACCCCCGGATCGTCGGGGCTGGACCCCGTCTATCTGCCGCCCTTCCTGACCATGCTGGCGGCCTATGGCGTTCTGTTCCTTGCCCTGTGGCTGACCGCCATCCGCACCGAGATCCGCCGCCGCCGCGTCATGACCCTGCGCGCCCGTCTGGCTCAGGAGGCCTGACGCCATGCTCGACCTCGACATGACTCCTTACACCGCCTTCGTCTGGCCCGCCTGGGGCGTCAGCGCCCTGGTGCTGGTCGTCCTGACCGTCCGCGCCGTCGTCGCCTCCCGCAAATGGAAGCGCGAACTGGCCCGGCTGGAAGCAGACCAAACTCTCTCGTCAGAAGCGGCAGACTCAACCCGTCCTCAAGTCGCGCGAAGCGCGGTAGGACAACAAAAATGAACCGCTGGCTGGCCCTGATCCCGCTGGCGGTCCTCGCGGCGCTGGCGGCCCTGTTCGTCGGCTGGTCGCTGAAGCGCGACCCGGCGTTCAAGCCCGACGCCCTGGTCGGCCAGACGATCCCCGAGACGGTCCTGCCCCTGCTGTCTGGCGACCAAGCGGGCCCGGGCAATCTGGACCTGAAGACCGCCGGCGTCGGTCGGCCCATGCTGGTCAATGTGTTCGCCTCCTGGTGCGCGCCGTGCCGGATCGAACATCCCAAGCTGCTGGCGCTGAAGGCGCGCGGCGTCGCCGTGGTCGGCATCGCCTACAAGGACGAGCCGGTCGCCACCCGCGCCTTCCTCGACGAACTGGGCGATCCCTATGCCATGGTGCTGGTGGACCGCGAAGGTCGTGCGGGGCTCGACCTCGGCATCTCCGGCGTGCCCGAGACCTTCGCCGTCGACGCCATGGGCCGCATCACCGCCAAACAGTCCGGCCCCCTCTTGGACGATGCCGACATCGACCGGCTGGTCGCCTCCATGCAGGCCCCGCCGCGTCCCGCGCCGACCAAGCGGTGAGGCCGCGTTAACCCTTTTTCGAGGGTTTCCATTAACCATGTCGGCATGAGCGCGATTCGTCCCGGCCTGCCGCTGAACACGCCCGCCCAGGGCCTTGATCTTCCGAGCGCCCGCAGCGCCCAGGCGGCCTTCTTCCGCGCCGCCCTGAATCAGAATGCGGTGGATCAGACTGCGGCGCCGAAGCCGCCGGTCCCGGCCGCCGCCGTCATGTCCACGATTCGCACCGCCAACCCGGCGCGACCGGTGGAAGCGCCCCCCGCCCCGGCCCAGCGCGAGGAGCCGCGGATCATGCGCCCCGGCTCCTACCTCGACATCCGGGTCTGATCAGTTCCAGCCGCGGCTGGCGATATATTGCTGCAACGCCTCGATCCGGGTCGCATCCGACGGGTGGGTCGAGGCGAACTGCGGCGTCTGGGTCTGACGCTGCGCCGCCATCAGTCGCCATAGCGCCACCGCTTCCGACGGCTTGAACCCGGCTCCGGCCATATAGTCCACGCCCAGACGGTCGGCCTCCAGCTCGTCGCGCCGCGAATAGGGCAGCAGCAGGCCGTATTGGGCGGCCAGACCGCCATAGGCATTGACCGCATCCCCGTAGCGACCCGCAGCCCCCCCGACGGCCGCCAGACCGACGCTGGTCACCGTCTGGTTCGAGGCGCGCTCGGCCGCATGGTTGGCGACGACGTGCCCGATTTCGTGACCGATCACGCTGGCCAGCTGGTCGTCGTTCTGGACCAGGGCCAACAGGCTGGTCGTCACGCCGATCTGGCCGGACGGTAGAACGAAGGCGTTGGGGCTGGCCTCCGTGAACACCGCATAGTCCCAGGGCCGATTGCCCAGACCCGCCGCTTGGACCAGACGGTCGCCGACGCGCCGGATCCGGTCGACCTGGGCGCCGGTCGTCATCACCCCTGGCTTGGCGATGGCCTCGCGCCAGGCCGCGGTCGATTGCTGCGACAGGGCGGCGTTGTCCACCAGCAGCAGCTGATTGCGACCCAAGGCCTCGTTATAGGCGCAGGCGGACAGGGCCGAGGCCGCGACGGCGGCGGCCATTACAAGGGCGGAACGGCGGGGCAGGATCACGGGGGCGGCCTCTTCGAGCAGGACGAAACAGCAAGGCAAATGGTCGCGCTGGGCTTGAGGTTCCACCGTCAATCGATCGGCGTCGCGCCCAACAGGGTCCGGCATGCCTCCGCCTCGGCCGCCAGGGCCTTGCGCTTGGCCTCTCCGAACTTCTCCAGCGTGCGGTAAGGCATGGCCAGCCGCACATTGACCCGCAACCGGCCGCGATTGCGCTCCAGAAAGCCCCAGTACAGCCGGTTGAACGGGCAGGCGGCATCGCCGCTCTTGCTCTTCACGTCATAGCGACACGCCCCGCAATAGTCGCTCATCCGGTCGATGTAGGCCCCCGAGGCCGCATAGGGCTTGGACCCCACGATGCCCCCATCGGCGAACAGGGCCATGCCGCGCGTATTGGGCATCTCGACCCATTCATAGGCGTCGGCATAGACGCACATGTACCAGTCATCGACCTGATCGGGATGCACGCCCAGCAGCAAGGCCAGATTGCCCGTCACCATCAGCCGCTGGATATGGTGGGCGTAGGCGTTGTCGCGCGTGGTCTTCACCACGTCGGCGACACAGGCCATGTCGGTCTCGCCGGACCAGTAGAACCAGGGCAGATTGCGGTCCGCATCCAGGAAATTGCGCGCCCGATACTCCGGCGCCTTCAGCCAGTAGATGCCGCGCACGAACTCGCGCCATCCCAGGATTTGCCGGATGAAGCCTTCGACCGCATTCAGCGGCGCTTTGCCCGCCCGATAGACCGCCTCGGCGCGCTTGCAGACGTCCAGCGGGTCCAGCAGGCCCAGGTTGATCGAGGTCGAGATCAGCCCGTGCCACATCCACGGCTGACCCTCCGCCATCGCGTCCTGCCAGTCCCCGAATGAGGGCAGGACATCTTTCAGGAAGTGCTTCAGCGAGGCCTCCGCCTCCTCCGCCGTCGTGGCCCAGCCGAATCCGTCCAGCGATCCGAAATGGTCGCCGAACAGTCGCTCGACATCCGCCATCGCCTCGCGCGCCACGGCGTTGGGCCGGATGCGCAGGCGATTGGGCGGCGTCACGCCCTTGGCCAGCTTCTTGCGGTTCTCGGCGTCATAGTTCCAGCGCCCACCCTCCGGCTGATCGCCGTCCATCAGGATGCCCGTCGCGCGGCGCATCTCGCGATAGAAGAACTCCATGCGCAGCTGCGACTTGCCCGAGGCCCAGCGGCGAAAACGGTCGTGGCTGCTGATGAAGCGGCGATCCTCGCGAATCTCGACCGGCAGCCCCGCCCCTTCCGCAAAGGCGGCCAGATGCTCGGCCAACCGCCACTCGCCGCATTCGGTCATCACCACCGTTTCATAAGCGCCGTCGTCCAGCGCCCGGGCCAGTTCGCCGGTGATCGACCCGCTGTTGTCCGCGTCGTCGATCCGCACATAGCGCACATTGACGCCCCGCCCCTTCAGCCGCTCGGCGTGATTGCGCATGGCGGCGAAGACCAGTGCCAGCTTCTGCTTGTGATGCCGGACATAGGTCGCCTCGTCGCGAACCTCAGCCATCAGAACCGTGTCGATGTCCGGGTTCAGATCCTTCAGCGCCGACAGGTCGTCCGACAGTTGATCGCCCAGCACCAGCCTAAGCACGGACATGCGTTATTTCCATCACCGGGCCCATTTGCGAGCGAGAGACTGAAGTCGAGGACGCAGGCGCAGAAATACCCGGTACGCCCTCTCCAACGCCGCAAGGACCCAGGGGATGCGTGCGGCCAGGCCTATCGGGCGCAACAGCGGTATGGCCCGCCACATCGCCGCGAACGCCGCCGCGCCCGACAGCAGCCTGCCGTTCTCCGTTGCGTGGAATCGCGCCAGCAGCGTCTCGCGATCCAGCGGGCAGCTCGTCTGACCATCCGACACATCAACGAAGCGGATCGCGCCGCGTCGATCCATCCGACGCATCAGGGCGATCTCGCGTCGGCACAGGGGACAACCGCCATCGTACCAGACGAGCAAGGGGGTCATGACGGTCGAAGGCTCTCGGCGACGGCGAACGGGCTCGCCATCCTATACGGGCGTCCTCTACAGTCTGGATCGCAACCCGCCTCGACAGGTGTCCGATGACGATTGAATCCACCGGCCGACATCGCTTGCCGCCGCTCGCCCGCGTCCTGGGTTTCGCCGGCCTGCTGCCCCAGGCGGCGGCGGTCGCCGTCCTTGTTGCAGGCGACGCGGACCAGCAGACCGCCGCTCTCGGCCTAGCCTACGCCTACGCCGCCCTGATCTTCAGCTTCCTGGGCGGCGTCTGGTGGGGACTGGCGGCTGCGACGGGCCTGAAGGCGCCCAAATGGGTCTGGATCGCCTCTGTGGCGCCCTCGCTTCTCGCGTTGGCGACCAGCGTCGTTTGGGCGGCGGGCTCCGACCCGGCCGTGTCGCTTGTCGTGCTGGGCGTCTTCATCGCCGCCAGCGTCCTGGTCGATCTGAAGCTGAAGACGACCGGTCTGACGCCCCAGGGCTGGCTCGCGCTGCGGGCGCCGCTGTCAATCGGTCTGGGCGTGCTGACGCTCGTCGCCGGACTGATCTGAAAATATCTTAGGCATCGGGCAAAAAATCGGGGCCTGCCGCAACCGACAGGCCCCTGATTTTACTCGTCTCGACTTGGAGCGGGCGAAGAGATTCGAACTCTCGACCCCAACCTTGGCAAGGTTGTGCTCTACCACTGAGCTACGCCCGCACTCCGTAGGAGCTAGGTGCGCTCCCCGTCGAGGAGGGGGCGTATAGCGGAGGGTTGATCGGTCCTGCAAGAGGTTTTTTCGGGCTATCGCGGTTCGCGCTGCTTGAGCCCGATATTTGCCTTTACGGTCGCCGCTGAAACGCTTTGCTGCTCGCCGCCTGAGCGCTTTTGCGCTCAAGCAGCGAGCGACCGCGTCGCGAGCGTAGCGCCCTTCCGCGCGTCAGCGCGGCGCCAGACGAATCCCGCCGTCCAGACGGATGCATTCGCCGTTGATGTAGACGTTTCGCGCCAGCTCTAGCACCAGCGACGCATAGTCGGCCGGCGTGCCCAGACGGCTGGGGAAGGGGATGGCGGCGGCCAGGGCGTCCTGGATCTTCTGATCCATCCCGGCCATCATCGGCGTCCACATGATGCCGGGCAGGATGGTGTTGCAGCGCACCCCTTCCTGGGCCAGATCGCGCGCGATCGGCAGGGTCATCGCATAGACGCCGCCCTTGGACGCCGAATAGGCCGCCTGGCCGATCTGACCGTCCTGCGCCGCCACCGAGGCGGTGTTGACGATCAGGCCGCGCTCGCCGTCCGCCATCGGCTCCAGCGTCACCATGCCCGCCGCCGACTGCGACAGGACGCGGAAGGTGCCGAACAGATTGACCCGCACGGTCCGTTCGAACTGGGCCATGTCGTGGGCCTTGATCTCGCCGGTGTCCTTCTTGCGCGAGACGGTCTTCTGGCCCGTGGCGATGCCGGCGCAGTTGACGGTCAGACGCTCCTGTCCATGGGCGGCGCGAGCCTTTTCGAAGGCGGCGGCGACCGAGGCGTCGTCGGTCACGTCCACCTGGCAGAAGACGCCGCCGATCTCGGCGGCGATAGCCTCGCCCTTTTCGGCGTTCAGGTCGAACAGGGCGACCTTGGCCCCCGTCGCCGCGATGGCGCGCGCGGTGCCTTCGCCCAGGCCCGAGGCGCCGCCGGTGACCACTGCGGCGATGGTGTTGTCGAGTTTCATCCTGATCGTTCCTATATTGTCGTGAACCTGAGTTTCGATTGAGGATTTAGCGGCCATGACCGCCAAAGCCAAACCCGCCGATCCGTCGGATGTCCTGGACCCGAAAAAGGCGCTCGTGCCGTCGGTGGTGAAGATCAACGAGGCCCGCGTGACCAAGGGCTTCTGGCCCAAGATCCAGCGCACGGCCGCCCGCATCCCCTTTGCGGACCAGGCCCTGGCCGCCTGGTACGCCGCGCGCGATCCGCAGACGCCGATGGCGGCCAAGGGCATGATCTTTGCGGGCCTGGCCTATTTCGTCATGCCGGTGGACGCCATTCCCGACATCTTCGCGGGCATCGGCTATACCGACGACGCCGCCGTCATCACCGCCCTGCTGGCCCTGGTCGGCGCCAACATCAAACGCCGCCACCGCGACCAAGCCGAGGACGCGGTGCAGCGGCTGAAGGCGAAATAGCCTAGCTTACCGATAATTCAGTTGTCTCGAAGTCGGACGGGTTCCAGCCTCGGGACCATGTCCATTCTGAACCGCGTGGCGCCGCTCTGCGCCGTCCTCGTCCTCGGCTTGCCGATTTCGGCCGCCGCCCAGATGACCGGGCCGACGGCCGAAGACTATCGAAACGACGCCCGGTCCATCGACGGGCTGATCGCGGCGAACTACGCCTATCTGGACCGCTTCCCGTCTGGCCAGGCGCCCATGACCGAGCGTCTGCGCGCCGAAGCCGATGCGGTTCACGACAGCGCCACCCTGCTGCGCTACGCCGAGCGGCGGCTGGCGCTGCTGGCGGACGCCCATGTCATCACTGGCAGTTCGTTCTCCGACAGCTGGGCCATCGTCCCCAGCTACGCCGACCTGTGGATCGAACCCGAGGGCGGCCTCTATCGCATCACAGCCGTGCGCGACCGATCCCCGGCCCAGGGCGCTGGAGTGACGGTGGGCGACCGGCTGATCCGGATCGACGGCGTGCCGGTCGCCGAGGCCGTCGCCGCCTATTGGCGTGATCTGGGCCTGGAGTCGGGCGCCGACGCCGGCTACGCCGTGCGCGTCCTGGCGGCGGGACGCCGCGACCGCCCGCGCCGCCTGACGGTCCAGCGCGGCGACGGTCCGCAAAGGGAGCTGGCGCTGCCCAACCTTTATGCGGCGCCGCGCCCCGACACCGGGCCGATCACGACCACGCGCGGACGTGACGGCCTGACCATAACCTTCAACGATTCCTTGGGCGACGACCGCACCATCGCCGCCTTCGACGCCGCCATGACCCAGGCCCGCCGCAACGAGACGATCATCCTGGATCTGACCGACACCCCCAGCGGCGGCAACACGGTCGTCGCACGCGCGGTCATGGGCTGGTTCGTGAGCGAAGCCCGCCCCTATCAGGTGCACCGCCTGATGTCGGAAGAGCGCGAGACCGGCGTGCCGCGCCAGTGGATCGAAGAAGTGCTGCCCCGCCCCGGCCGCCATCACTCAGGCGCGGTTCGGGTCAAGGTCGGCCGCTGGACCGGCAGCATGGGCGAGGGCCTGGCCCTGGGCCTTGACGCCCAGGGCGCGCGGGTCACGGGCTGCCCGATGGCTGGCCTCTTGGGGGCTATTTACGACTTCCACCTGGAGCGTTCCGGCCTGACGATCAAGCTGCCGGCGGAGCGCCTGTCGTCGGTGTCGGGCGTTCCGCGCGAGGACTTCCGCTGCCCGTCGGCCTGATCCTTCAGCTCTCGACTGTCACCACGATCTTGCCCAGCGCCTGACGGTCGCCCAGCGCCTTGATCGCTTCGCCGGCCTTTTCCAGCGGGAAGGTTTTCGAGACCCGCGGCCTGATCTTGCCGTCGGCGTACATCTGCATCAGTTCGGCCATGTTGGCGGCGTGGGCCTTGGGATCGCGCATCACCGCCGCACCCCAGAAGACGCCGATCACCGACACCGACTTCAGCAGCGTCAGGTTCAGCGGCAGGGAAGGAATGCCCGCCGGAAAGCCGACCACCAGATAGCGCCCGTTCCAGTCCATGGCCCTCAGCGCCGGATCGGCGTAGTCGCCGCCGACCGCGTCATAGACCACGTCCGCCCCGTCGCGGCCGGTCGCCAGCTTGAACTCGCCGGACAGCTCTTTTTGCGCCGCCTTGTCCATCGGTCCCGACGGATAGATCAGGCCGTTGTCGGCGCCCAGTTCAAGCGCGAACTCGACCTTGTCGTTGGTCGAGGCGGCGGCGACCACCTTGGCCCCCATAGCCTTGCCCAGTTCGACGGCGGCGGCGCCCACGCCCCCGGCCGCGCCCAGCACCAAGAGGGTTTCGCCCGCCTTCAGCTGCGCCCGGTCCTTCAGCGCATAGTAGCTGGTGCCATGGGTCATGATCAGGGCCGCCGCCTCTTCGAAGCTCATGACGTCGGGGATGGGGATGACCGTCTCGGCCCGCACCGCCAGCCGCTCGACCAGTCCGCCCCAGCCCGGCACGGCGATGACCCGGTCGCCCTTGCGTACGCCCTTGACGCCCTCGCCCACCGCCTCGACCACGCCCGCGACCTCGGCGCCCGGCGAGAAGGGCCGCTCGGGCCGGAACTGGTATTTGTCCTCGATGATCAGGGTGTCGGGATAGTTGATCCCCACCGCCTTGACCTCGATGATCACCTCGCCCGCCTTGGGCGTCGGGTCGAGCACTTCCTCCACGACCAGGGTTTCGGGGCCGCCAGGCGTCTTGGACAGAACAGCGCGCATCAAAGTTTCCTTTCTGGGCCTATCGCGCTTTGCGCTGCTTGAGGCCGTTTTCCCTTGGACCGACATGGCGCGGCCTTCATCGCGACGCTAAAGAGCGCCACGCCCGTTTGAAAGAGGCGATAAGGACAAGGCTCAGGAAGACGACATGACCGCCCTCATCCTCCACGGCGGCGCCGGCGCCCGGCGCGAACGCAACTACGACGCCGAGGTCGTGCACATGCGCGAAGTGGTGGAAGCCATGAAGGTCCGGCTGGACGCGGGCGACAGCGCCCTGGATGTCGCCACCGCCGCCGTCGTCATGCTGGAGGATTCGGGCCTCTATGTCGCCGGCAAGGGCGCGTCCCCCAATCTCGCCGGCGCCTATGAGCTGGACGCCAGCATCATGGACGGATCGACGAAACGCGCCGGCGCCGTCGCCGCCCTGCAAGGGTTCCGCAATCCCGTCGTCGCCGCCCGCGCGGTGATGGATCGCACCCCCCACGTCATGCTGGTGGGCGACGGCGCGGCCCTGTTCGCCCACGACCAGGGGCTGGAGCCCATCGCCGACGAAGCCGCCTGGTTCACCGGCGCCGGCAAGGGCGAGGACAACCATCCGCCCGGCATCCTCAGCCACGGCACTGTCGGCGCCTGCGTGCTGGACAGCCAGGGCCGTCTCGCCGCCGCCACCTCGACCGCCGGGGTGTTCGGCAAGATGCCGGGCCGCGTCGGCGACACGCCGATCCCCGCCGCCGGAACCTGGGCCGACGCCCACGCCGCGACCTCCTGCACCGGCCAGGGCGAATATTTCATCCGCGTCGCCGCCTCCGCCCAGGTCGCCTGGCGCGTCGCCGCCGGTCAGTCGCTGGCCGAGGCGACCCAGGCCGTCATCGACGAGATCGGTCAGATGGGCGGCGACGGCGGAATGATCGCCCTGGACGCCGCCGGAAACATCGCCGCCCCCTTCAACAGCCAGGGCATGAAGCACGCCTGGCTGACGCCTGCCGGCGAGATCGGCGTCCAGGTCTTCCGCGACTAGGTCTTGGCGGACATCACGTCGGAAATGGCGGTCAGCAGTCGTTTCAGATCGACGGGCTTGCTGACCACCGCGTCCATGCCCGCGGCCAGATAGCTCTCGACCTGCTCCACCATCGCATTGGCCGTCAGGGCGATGATCGGCGTGCGGACCAGCCCCTGGTCGGTCTCGCGCTGCCGGATCGTCCGGGTCGCCGTCGGACCGTCCATGTGCGGCATCTGCACATCCATCAGGATCAGGTCCCAGTCGCGCGTTTGCGTCGCTTCGACCGCCTGAAGACCATCGTCGACAATCTCGACCTCGATCCCGACCTGGCCTAGAAGGCCCCGGATCACCTGCTGATTGACCGGGTGGTCCTCGGCGACCAGCACCCGCAGCGCCCGCTCCGGCTCGGCGTCCGGCGCATCCTCGCCGGCCTTCTCGGGCTGCGCTGGCATCAGCGGCAGCGTGACGACGAAGGTCGCCCCTTCGCCCGCCTCGCTCTCCACCTCGATCCGGCCGCCCATCAGCTCCACCAGCGTCGCCACGATCGAAAGGCCCAGCCCGGCCCCGTCGCGCCGATCGACGGCCGCCGCCTCGATCTGGGCGAAGCGCGTGAAGAGCTGCCCTATCTGGTCCGCAGGTATGCCCCGCCCCGTGTCCGACACGCGGAACACCGCCCCGGCGTCCGTCAGCGCGACATCCAACGCCACCTGCCCCTGTGTCGTGAACTTGATGGCGTTGGACAGGAGGTTGAACAGGATCTGGCGAAGCCGGACCGGGTCGGCGCTGACCCAGCCCAGGCCCGGCGACACGACGCGGAAGGCCAGGTCCTTGCTTTCGGCCAAGGGCCGCAGCGTCTCTGTGACTTCGTGGACCAGGGCGTCCGCATCGATGGGCTGCGGCACAATCTCCAGCCGCCCCTCCTCGATCCGCGACAGGTCCAGGATCTGGTTGATCAGGTCCAGCAGCGTGTGGGCCGACCGGTCCAGGATCTCCAGTCGCGCCTTCTGCCGCTCCTCCAGCGCGTCGCCCGCCATGATCTGCGCCATGCCGATGACGCCGTTCAGAGGGGTGCGGATCTCATGGCTCATATTGGCCAGGAAGCGAGACTTGGCGGCATTGGCCTCGTCCGCCTCCAGACGCGCGCATCGGGCGGCGTCGCGGTCCAGCACGGCCGCCTCATGCGCCGCCTGCACGTCCATCAGCAATGCCTTGTTGCGCTGGTCCGCCGCGAACAGGTCGCACCACAGGGCGTGGGTCGCGCGCGAGATGATGAACAGGATTGTCGCCAGCATGACGAAGGCCGCCGCCACCGCCAGACCGTGCGGCCCGATCAGCGAGGGATAGATCACGACCAGCACGGTCGCGCAGATCGGCGCCGCCGCCAGCGCCAACAGCCGAGGAGCCGCGCTGAACTGAACGAAGGCCACGCCGATCGACCAGACCTGGATCAACACCACCACCAGCATCACATCTGCGCGGGGATTCATCAGCCAGGCGATAAGCGGCCCGGACACCCCCAGGGCGAACCGGATCGCCACGATGGCCATCAGCAGCAGGGGCCAGCCCGCGACGGGCGCCTCAGCCTTCTGGTATCGCCTGACGCGCCCTTGCGCCCAGGCGTCGAACGCCATGCCGACCAGGGCGAACCCCAGCCCCACCCACGGCTGCCCGAGGGCCGCCAAGATCAGCCCGGCGGCCGCCCAGCTGCCGTAGAGGACGGCGGGCGGAGTAACCATATTTTGCAGGACGAAGGCCCAGACCGCGATCTTTTCGTCGGAGACAGAAGTCGCTTTCGCTCGTCTCGGCACGCGTCCTCGGCTTGGGTCGTCGCTGGGATGCGACCTATTGGCGAATAGAGCGCCGTCGGGGGTTTGTCCATCAACGACCCGCGCCTTATCCGGTTCATTACAGCTCGGTAAGGTGCAAGACGCCCAATCGCTGATACGGTCTCGGCGCCCGGCGTTCCGGGCTTCGGAGCCTTTCATGAAATCCCGCCTGATCGCCACAGCCGCCGCCTCGGCCCTCCTTCTCGGCCTCGCCGCCCCCGCCTTCGCAGAGGGCGCCGCGCCCGCCGCGGCCGCCGCTCAATCGACGGGGCAGGCGCCGCAGGGCGTGACCGTGCCCCCGCTGGGCTTCACCAAGCGCGTTCTGGCGAACGGGCTGGAGGTCTATTCGGCGCGTGACGCCGACACCTCGAACGTCACGGTCCAGGTCTGGTACAAGGTCGGCTCCAAGGACGATCCGGCCGGCCGTTCAGGCTTCGCCCACCTGTTCGAACACCTGATGTTCAAGTCGACCACCAACCTGCCGCCCGAGACCTTCGACCGGCTGACCGAGGACGTGGGCGGCTCCAACAACGCCTTCACCGCCGACGACACCACCGCCTATTTCGAGACCGTGCCCGCCAACCATCTGGAGCGGATGCTGTTCGCCGAGGCCGACCGCATGGGTTCGCTGGTCGTGGACGAGCCGACCTTCGTCGCCGAGCGCGACGTGGTGAAGGAGGAATACCGCCAGCGGATCCTGGCCAACCCCTACGGCCGCCTGTTCGGCCTCTTCGTGCCCGAGACCATCTATCAGGACAGCCCCTATCGCCGTCCGGGCATCGGTTCGATCGAGGAGCTGGAGGCCTCGTCTCTTGAGGACGCGCGCCGCTTCCACGCCACCTATTATCGTCCCGACGCCGCCTATCTGATCGTGGCCGGCAACTTCGACCAGGCCCAGCTGGACCGCTGGGTCGATCAGTATTTCGGCCCGCTGAAGAACCCGACCACGCCGATCCCGACCAACAATGTCGTCGAGCCCGAGCCGACGGGTCCGCGCAACGTCACCTACTATGCGCCGAACGTGCCGCTGCCGGCCGCCGTCGTCGCCTGGCCGACGGTGAAATACGCCGACGCCGACCGCGCCGCCCTGACCGTTCTGGACGGCATCCTGTCCACCGGCGAATCCAGCCGCCTGTATCGCTCGCTGGTCTATGACAAGCAGATCGCGGCCCAGATCGGCTCGACCCCCGACTTCTCGCAGCAGGCCGGCAACCTGTCCGCCCTCGCCATCATGGCCCAGGGCCACACGGCCGAGGAAGGCATTGCCGCCCTCAACGACGAGATCGCCAAGCTGCGCGACACGCCTGTCAGCGCCGCTGAACTGGCCGAGGCCAAGAACGAGATCGTCGCCAATACGCTGCGCAGCCGCGAGACGGTGGATGATCGCGCCACGGCCCTGGGTTATGCCCTGATCAACACCGGCTCGGCCGCCGCTGCGGACGAAGAGGTCGCCCAGATCCAGGCCGTCACCGTCGCCGACGTCCAGCGCGTCGCCCGCAAATATCTGACGCCGCAGCGCCAATCGACCATCACCTATCTGGCCGCCGACGATCAGCATCCCGCCTCGGTCCAGAAGATGAACGTGGACGCCCCCGTGAAGGTCGCCGACCTGGCCCCCGCCGGTCCGCCCGCCGTCCTGCTGCCCGAGGCGGAGCGCAAGCCCCTGCCCCAGCCGGGCGCCGAGGTCGCGCCCGTGACGCCGACCGTCGCCGACTTCCGGCTCGATAACGGCCTGCGCGTCCTGGTCGCCCCGACCGACGGCGTGCCGCTGGTCTCGGCCCGCCTCAGCTTCGACGCCGGTTCGTCCGATGATCCGACGGGCAAGGCCGGCGTCGCCGCCATGACCGCCGCGCTTCTGACCCAGGGCACAAAGACCCGGACCGCGCCCGAGATCGCCACCCAGATCGAACAACTGGGCGCCAGCATCGGCGCATCGGCCGGGGTCGACTTCTCCAACGTCTACGCCAACGCGCCGTCGAACGCCTTCCCGGCGACCGTCGCCCTGATGGCGGATCTGGTGAAGAACCCCACCTTCGCCGGCGAAGAGCTTGAACGTCAGCAGGCCCAGACCCTGGACGGCCTGCGCGTCGCCCTCAGCCAGCCGGCGTCCATCGCCGGCATGACGGTCGGCCGCGTCATCTACGGCGACGCCCCCTATGGCGCGACGATCACCCAGCAGACGGTCCCGGCCATCACGGCGGCCGACGTCGCCGCCTTCCACGCCGCCCGCTACCGGCCGTCGGACGCGACCCTGGTCTTCTCGGGCGACATCACGCCGGCCGCCGCCCGCGCCCTGGCGCAACAGGCGTTCGGCGACTGGCGTCCGGCCGGCGCGGCCCCGGCCGCTGCGACCAATCCGGCTGGCCAGCCCCTGGCGCCGCGCATTGTCGTGGTGAACCAGCCCGGCGCCGGTCAGGCCGCGGTCGTCGCCGCCGTTCGCGGCGTGTCGCGCACCGATGCGGACTTCTTCCCGCTGACGGTCGGCAACACCCTGCTGGGCGGCGGCTTCTCGTCGCGGCTGAACCAGGAGATCCGCATCAAGCGCGGTCTGTCCTACGGCGCCTCGTCGTCGCTGGGCGCACGGGCGGATGCGGGCCTGTTCACCGCCTCGACCCAGACCAAGAACGAGACCGCCGACGAGGTCGCCGATCTGATCCTGGCCGAGATCGCCAAGCTGGGAACCGAGACCCCGACCCAGGCCGATCTGGCCCCGCGCCGCGCCACCCTGATCGGCGGCTTCGGCCGCTCGCTGGAGACGGTGGACGGCTTGGGCGCTTTGGTCGCCAACCTGGCGCTCTATGATCTGCCGATGAGCGATCTGGCCGATTACGCCGGCCGGGTTCGCGCCGTCACGCCGGAACAGGTCGAGGCCGCCTTCGCCGAACACCTGCCGGTCAACCGCGCCAGCCTGGTCATCGTCGGCGACGGCTCGAAGTTCCTGGACGATCTGCGCGCCAAACACCCGAACCTCGAAGTCATCGAGGCCGGCGCCCTGAACCTGAACACCGGCTCGCTGAAATAAGACCGGATCGGCAAGCCCCCTCCTTCCCTTGCGGCGAAGGAGGGGGTCGGCCGCCAGCCGTCCTATTTTCAGGACCGAAGTCGTCTCTTTTCAGGGACTTTCGGGCCGCCCTCGACAATCATCCATACGGGCTTCAATTGGGGATATGATCCATCCCCGATCTTTGACATCGCGATCCGCCCCGCGACGCGACCCTGGGTCTCAAGGCCGGGCCGACCTGCCTCGAAAATTGCACGCGTGCAATTCGAGCGGAGATTTATCCCTTCGATTTCCGTCTCTTGGCGCCGAATTGTACGCCATTGCACCCTTTTCGCCGCGTGCAATTTCCGTCCGCTAGACCGACAGACACACCACTTGGGCCACGCGCAGGTCGCGCCTCAGCCGGTTGGACACCTGGCCGTAATCATCGGTAGTGATGGCCTGGCCGCGCGCGTCGTCGGCCGGCGTCTGTTCGCCGCGGATGGCCGGCCCGAACGTCTCCGGCGCCGTCGTATAGATCCGGCCCCGTCTCGGCGCCTCGGCGATGGTGACGCCCACGACGCGGCCCTGCGCATCCAGGGCCGGCGCGCCGGACAGACCCGACAATGTGCCCTCAAGCCCGTTGGTGCGTCCGACCTCGGCCCAGGACAGCACCGGCTCGTCGCGCGCGCCGCGCCCGAAGACCTTCAGCGTTTCGCGCCCCAACAGGCGTGACGTCACCTCGCCCGGACGCCCCTGAGGAAAGCCCGGATGGAAGGCGCGCTGCCCCTTGCGCAGCGGCGCCTCGACCGCGACCGGCAGCGCGGCGGGACCGCCGTCGGTGATCAGCAAGGCGACGTCGGCGCGCGGCGCCAGACGGACGTCGGCCGCGACCGCCCGCCCCTCGCCCACCAAAAGCGCCGGCTTGCGGCACCCCTCGACGACATGGCGCGCCGTCACCCAGCGCCCCCGTCCTGCGATGGAGAAGGCCGTGCCCGACGACGGCTTGAACGGCGCCTCGCCCGCATCGACGGTTACGGCGGCGTCAAAGGGGGTGATGGGGCCCAACAGCGCGCCCTCGGCCACATCGGCGTCGGCCTGCGCGACCGGCGGCGCATCGGCGTTCTCGCGTCGCCCCAGGGACACCGCCAGAAACACGGCCGCCACCGCTGAGTAGATGGCCCAGTCCGGCAGGCGGGGAAACTGCATCGCTCCGGCCAATCAGCCGGTCAGCGCGGCGGACAGGATGACGGCCGTCGCCAGCTTGGCGCCCAGCAGCACCACCGCCGCCGAAATCTCGCCGTGGCGGATCCGCTCGGGCAAGCCCGTCAGCAGCAGGTCCACGACCCGGAAGGCCAGAAGCTGCAGCACCACGGTCGCCACGCCCCAGATGGCGATGTCTCGCACCGAGGTCGACACCGACAGCGACACCGCCAGAGGCACCGCCAACCCCACCAGAATGCCGGCGAAGGCGATAGCGGCGGCGACATTGCCCTGACGGATCAGGGCGACCTCCTTCCACGGCGTCAGCAAGGCATAGACCGTCGCCCCCGCCGCGAGCAGCAGCAAGGTCACGATCAGGTGCATCACCATGACCGGGAAGCCCGAGGCGAAAGCCTGCACCTCGGCGCTGGAAAGGACGTTCGACAAGGAGGGGTCCATGCCCAGACGCCTTGCCCGATTGTCGCCCCAATCCGCAAGCGCGCCAGGGACACACTGCGTGACAATATGTATCCAAAGGTTGTGCCCTCTCATCAAGAGAGGACGTGACGATCAGGCCGCCGCCTGCTCCGCCTTCCGCAGAGCAGAAGCTCTGATCTTCTCGCTTTCCGACTTCAACTGACCGCAGGCGGCTAGGATGTCGCGACCGCGGGGGGTGCGGATAGGCGAGGCGTAGCCGGCCTTGTTCAGGATGGCGGCGAAGCGCTCGATCGTCTTCCAGTCCGAGCATTCATATTCGACGCCGGGCCAGGGGTTGAACGGGATCAGATTGATCTTGGCCGGTATGCCCTCGATCAGCTTCAGCAGGGCGCGCGCCTCTTCGGGGCTATCGTTGACGCCCTTCAGCATGACGTATTCGAACGTCACCCGCCGCGCGTTTGACAGACCCGGATAGGCGCGGATGGCCGCCATCAGCTGGTCGAGCGGGTATTTCTTGTTCAGCGGCACCAGCACGTCGCGAAGCGCATCGTTGGTGGCGTGCAGGCTGATGGCCAGCATGGCCGCCGTGCGGTCGCCCAAGGCCTGCAGCTGCGGCACGACGCCCGAGGTCGACACGGTGATCCGACGGCGCGACAGGGCGATGCCCTCGTTGTCCGAGATGATGTCGATGGCGTCGGCGACGTGGTCCAAATTGTAGAGCGGCTCGCCCATGCCCATGAAGACGATGTTGGACAGGCGCCGGTCTTCCTTGGGCGACGGCCATTCCTCCAGGTCGTCGCGCGCGACCTGAACCTGGGCCACGATCTCGGCGGCGGTCAGGTTGCGCACCAGCTTCTGCGTGCCGGTGTGGCAGAAGGTGCAGTTCAGGGTGCAGCCGACCTGGCTGGACACGCACAGGGCGCCGGCGCGGCCAACGTCCGGGATATAGACGGTCTCGATCTCGATGCCCGGCGCGGTGCGGATCAGCCATTTGCGCGTGCCGTCCTTGGACACCTGGCGCTCGACGACCTCGGGGCGGGCCAGGGTGAAATGCTCGGCCAGCTTGGCCTGCATGTCCTTGGCGACATTGCTCATGGCCGAAAACTCGGTCACGCCATAGTGGTGGATCCAGCTCCACACCTGGCTGGCGCGCATCTTGGCCTTCTCGGGTGGACAGACGTTCGCGTCGATCAGGGCCTGGCGCAGGCCGGCGCGCGTCAGACCGCTGAGGTTGACGGGGGCCTTGACGGCGGGCGCGTTAGAGACGCGCGAAAGATCGAGCGTGATGCTCAAGGCGGCGATCCTGCGTGAGGTTGAGCAGGCCTATATAGCACGGATCCCGGCGATTGCATGGCCGGGGCGGATTCGACCGCCCTAGAGGCCCACGTCCCAGACGCCGGCGTCGCGCATCCGGGTCTCGCGCGCCTCCTCGGCCCGGCCGCCCATGTCCTTGGCCATGCTGCGGATCGCGGTCGAGACGGTGGTCTTGTGCACGCCCGGCACGATCGCGTGGGCGAACGCGGCGCCGGCCAGACCCAGCAGCTTGAAGCCGAAACCAGCCGAGGCGGCCATATGTTGCAGATAGGTCTCGTCGACCTCGCGCGGATGGTCGCGGAACAGGCGGTCGAACGCGGTCGAGCCCGAACGGCGGCGGTCGATCGTCGTCTGACTCATGGCGGCGGCCTTCCCTGCTTCGTCGCCTCATGGTCACGCCGGACGGCCGGCGACGCAACCCCCATCGCAATCTGTTCATTGGACGTGACCGACACGCGACCCGCTCGCTTCAGACCCATCGTCAGAAGCGAAAACTCGGTCTAGGGTCGGCGTTCGATCAAGGAAATGCCCATGCCGATCCGCCTTTCGCCCGCCTCCTCCATGGCCGCCGCCCTGGCCCTGCTGGCCTCAGCGACGCCGGTGCTGGCGCAATCGAGCGCGGCAGGCCTGCCCTATGACGCCCGGCGCGGGGTCTTCAGCTTTTCATCGGGGCTGGAGGGCTCGCTTCCGGCGGTGGTTCAGGTCACGACCCTGGGCCAGTCGCGCGGTCCCAGTTCGGATGCGGCCGATCCCAAACCCTACGCCTCCGGCTCCGGCGTCATCGTCGATGCGGCCGAGGGGCTGGTGATCACCAACAATCACGTGGTCGAGGGCGGGCGAAAGTTCACGGTCGATCTGACGGACGGCCGCCTGTTCGACGCCGTGCTGGTCGGAGCGGACAAGGCGACCGACATCGCCGTGCTGCGCATCACGCCCGACGGTCGGCCGCTGAACCTGAAACAGGTCCAGACGGTGGATTCCGACACCCTGCGCACCGGCGACCTGGCCTTCGCGGTCGGCTATCCGCTGGGCTTGGACCAAACCCTGACCATGGGCGTCATCTCGGGCCTGAACCGCTCAGGGCTAGGCGATGCGGTCGAGGACTATATCCAGACCGATGCGGCCGTGAACTCGGGCAACTCCGGCGGGCCGCTGCTAGACAGCCGGGGCCGGCTGATCGGCATTAACACCTCGATCCTGTCGGGGGGTCTGGGCGGCGGCAACGACGGCATCGCCTTCGCCGTGCCGACGCGGATCATGCTCTACGTCGCCGACCAGCTGAAGAAGACCGGCGAGGTCAAGCGCGGCGCGACCGGGGCCATCTTCGGCTCGCTGAACGCCGAGCGCGCGCGCGACCTGCATCTTGGCATCGTGCGTGGGGCCGTTGTCGCCGATGTCGCGCCGGGATCGCCGGCCGAGCGCGCCGGCCTGCGCCACAACGACGTCATCACCCGGATCCAGGGCCGCCCCGTTGCCAACGCCGGCTCGGTCAACGCCACCATCGGCATCGCCGCGCCGGGCTCGGATCTCAGCGTCTCCTATCTGCGCGGCGGCCGCGAGGCGACCACGTCGCTGGCGGTCGAGACTCCTGCTGATCAGCCCGTGATCGTCGGCGCCCAGTCGGTGCTGGCCTATGGGGCGACCCTGCGAGACCTGGACGGCGGCGCCCAGGTCACGGCCGTCGCGGCCGGCTCGCCCGCTGCCCAGGCCGAGCTGACGGCCGGCGATGTGATCACCGCCATCGCCGGCGCGCCCGTCGCCGACGCTCGCGCGGCCGCGACCGCCCTGCAGGGCGCCTCGGGATCGGTCGAGGCGACCGTGCTCAGAAACGGAGAGACCCTGAACCTGACCTTGTCGCTCTAAGGCGGGGTCAGACGCCGACGTGGCGCTGTCTGGCGGGCTCCAGACAGCAAAACGCCCGCCTTGCCAGGGAGGGGGAGGGGAAAGGCAGGGCGGGCGCTCGCTTGGAGGAAGCATCGGCCGCCGGAGCCCGTAAACTGGAAACATCCAGGGGGGCTGGGGGGGCTGTTCAGGATCCGGGACGCTTCCGAACTCCGACGAGCCGATGATCGATATTTCGTTGCGCATACGGGCGGGCGAAGGACCGAAACGGGGCCATTTCGTGTCTGCGTCGATTTCCTGGCCGCCTCTGGCATCGGGCCTCCAGCGGCCTAAGTTGAACCCATGAGCCTGAACCCTTACGACACGACACCGGCGCCCGGACCCGTCTTCTTCGACCGTCGCGAACTGGACCCGATCCTCAGGGTCTATGGCCGCATGGTCGCGCAGGGCGAATGGCGCGACTACGCCATGGTCGGGCACAAGGATTTCGCCGAATTCGCCGTCTTCCGACGCAGCGGCGACGCCCCGCTCTACCGCATCGAAAAGCGCCCCGCCCTCCAGACCCGCCAGGGCCAGTGGGCCGTCATCGGCGAGGGCGGCCAGATCCTGAAACGCGGCCGCGACCTGGCCCAGGTGCTGCGCGTCTTTGACGGCCGCCGGTTTCAGTTGGTCGAGTGATCGTCTCACTGCTCCCGCAAGACGGGCGATAGCCAGGAATCACCGTCCAAGACGACGTCGACCTGCGGACGGGCAGGTCCGCCGACGACGACGATCGGCTTGAGAACGACGTCATAGTCCATGTTCACGTCAGCCGTTTCGTAGGCTGGCTGGGAAATCTTCGCCATGACGAAGTAGCGACCATCGGGCGCCTGATCGAAGTGGAAGGCGCCGCCTGCGCCGCACGTTCCTTCTCGAATGAAGGTCGTCGACTCCGGCCAATTCCAATGCGCCATAAAGCCTATGCGCCAAACCCCTTCCGCCTTGAGAGGCCATCCAAGACGTTCCGACAATAGCCAGCGATTGCGAGGCGTGTCGGGAATCAACCGGATGGCTCGTCCCTCGCAGGTCAGCGTTTCCTTCGCACCATAGCCCATACCGCCAGTAACGGGACGAGTCAGGTGCGTGGTCAGCGAGAGCGTGCCGGAAACAGGAAATCCCTCGGCTTCGAACCAGGGCTTCTCCGCCGCTCCGGGCTCACCGAAACGATCGGACGCCCGCTCTTCGGCCGCTCTTTGATAGGCCGCTAAAGTCAGGCAACTCGTCAGAGACATTGCAGCCGCCAGAGCGACGACGACTTTCGTAAATCCCTTCACGGATCATCTCCCAAACCCACCCACAGGATCACCAAGCGGCGCGCAAAAAGAAAGGGCCCCGCGAGGGGCCCTTTCCGTATCCGTCTTTCGACCGATGTCAGTTCCGGTTGCCGCCCATGAAGGCCAGCAGGAATTGGAACAGGTTCACGAAGTTGATGAACAGGCTCAGAGCGCCGAAGCCGGTCGCCACGCCCATCGCATTCTGGTCGCCGCCCAAGGCGTAGTAGGTCATCTTCAGACGCTGGGTGTCGTAGGCGATCAGACCCGAGAAGATCAGCACGCCCAGGCCCGAGATGATCAGATAGAAGGTCCCGGACTGCAGGAACATGTTCACGATCGAGGCGATGATCAGGCCGATCACGCCCATGATCAGGAAGGTCCCCATGCCGGTCAGATCCTTCTTGGTCGTGTAGCCGACCAAGCTCAGACCGCCGAAGGCCGCCGCCGTCACCAGGAAGGTGGTGGCCAGCGAACCGCCCGTGTAGCGCAGGAACAGGACGCCCAGGCCCGCGCCGATCGTGGCGACCACGGCCCAGTAGAGCATGTTCACGCCCTTGGCCGTCGGGTTCTTCATGAAGAACATCGAGCCGAACAGCATCACCAGCGGCGAAAACTGGACGACCATTCCCAACATCGTCAGGCCGATCCGGCCGTCCGCCGTCTGGACGAACAGCAGGCGCTGCACTTCGTAAACATTGCCGGTGACGTAGGCCAGGGCGCCGGCGACCACGAGGCCCAGGGCCAGCTTGTTGTAGACGCCCAGCATGAAGCTGCGCAGGCCGGCGTCGACCGACATGTCGGCCGTCTGCGGCAGAGGACGGGCGTATCCGTTGTTGAAATCGCTCATGGCGACGAACTTTCTCCGATTGGCCGGAGAGGCTTCTCCGGTCACAGGCTTTGAATATCGTGAGCCGTGGCCCGCGCTGCAAGGAAAACCGGACTTGGAGGCTTGTGTTCCGGCCGCTACTTTCGGTCGCATGCTTCGTCTGTTCACCGCCCTGACCCTGCCGCCCGACGTCGCAGAGACGCTGAAACGACGGCAATCGGGCCTGCCCGGCGCACGGTGGCGGCCGCTGGACGCCCTGCACGTCACGCTCGCCTTCTATGGCGAGATCGACGAACGTCGGGCCGACGATTTGGCGTCGGAACTGACGCGCGTGACGGGCGGTCCGTTCGAGATCGCGCTGAAGGGCGTCGGCTGTTTTGGCGACGACCACCGCAGCCACACGCTGTGGGCTGGGGTCGAGACGCCCAACGAGCGCCTGTCGGTTCTCGCCGGGCGCTGCAAGGCCGCGGGCGAACGCGCCGGGATCGGCATAGAGGCGCGCGCCTACAAACCGCACGTGACCTTGGCCTATCTGAAGACCCAAACCAATCCCGACCGGCTCGGCGCCTGGGTGTCGGGGCACAATCTGCTGCATTCGCCGCCGATCCGCATCGACCGCTTCGGCCTGTATTCCAGCGTCCTGACCGACAGCGGCAGCCATTACGAACTGGAGCGGGAGTATCTGCTGTGACCACTGCCGCATACGCCGTTCCGCCCCATGTGACCTTGGGGCCGATGCTGGAGACGGAACGACTGATCCTGCGTCCGCCGGCGGTTGAGGACTTTCCGCGCTGGACTGAGTTCATGGCCGATCCCGAAACCGCCCGCTTCATCGGCGGGGTCCAGCCCGCGCCCCAGGTCTGGCGCCTGATCTGCACCGTCGCGGGCATGTGGGCCCTGACGGGCGAAGGGATGTTCTCAATCCTGGAAAAGGAGACCGGCCAGTGGATTGGCCGCATCGGGCCGCTGCACCCCTATGGCTGGCCCGGCCGCGAGGTGGGCTGGAGCCTGCATCGTGACGCCACCGGCAAGGGCTATGCAGTCGAAGCGGCCGCAGCCACGATGGACTACGCCTTCGAGGTGCTGGGCTGGGACGACGTGATCCACTGCATCGCGCCCGAGAACCTGCCCTCGGCGGCGGTCGCGACACGGTTGGGTTCGCGCAATCGCGGGCCGGGCCTCCTGCCCGAACCGCTCCAGGACATCGCCATCGATCTGTGGGGCCAGACCCGCGACGAATGGGCGATCAATCGGACGCGCCTGAAGCGCTGATCACAACCGAACGCGTCGGCGCGTCGTATCCCTTTCAAACCGAACGAGGATACGCCCATGTTCCGCGCCAGCCTGATCGCCGCCTCCGCCGCCCTCGCCGCCCTGCCGTCAATGGCCTTCGCCCAGGCGTCGAACGTTGATCTAAACCGCTTCGACGGCCGGTGGTTCGAGATCGAGCGCAATCACAACAATGTCCAGAAGGACTGCAGCCGGGCGCAGATCGACTTTACGCCGCAGGGCGCCGCCGACCGCTACGCCATCACCGTCACCTGCGTCCGGCGCGCCGACGGCAAGGTCGAGACGCTGCGCGCCAACGCCCGCGTCACCGACACTACGACCAATGCCAAGTTCCGGTTCAGCCTGACCGGCCTGCTCAGCTTCGGCGGTCTGGCGGGCCAGAACTACTGGGTCTACGACCATGCCCCGGACTACAGCTGGGCCATCATGGGTCTGCCGGACAAATCGAACTGGTGGATCTGGCACCGCAACCAGAATGCCTCTCAGGCTGAGCGCGACCGCATTCTGAGCCGCGTCCGCGCCCTGGGCTTCAGCACCACCCGCCTGGTCCACACCGGCCTCTAAGGCGCCGCTTGCGATAGGAACGTAGGCGGAACATAAGCTTTCGGCATGTCCGCCGTCGCCCATCTCGAACTCGTCTTCAGCCGTCCCGAGACCACCCTTTCGGTCACGCGCGGCGCGGCGCGGCTGATGATGGATATGGGCTATGCGCCGCTCCTGGAAGTCTGCCTGCCCAACGGTCGCCGCGCCGATGTCATGGCGATCGGGCGCAAGGGCGACATCGTCATCTGCGAGGTCAAGTCGGGCGTCGAGGACTATCGCGTCGACCGCAAATGGCACGAGTACGGACCGTTCTGCGACGCCTTCTTCTTCGCCGTCGCGCCCGAGTTTCCACAGGACATCCTGCCCGACGGCCCGGGGCAGATCGTCGCAGACGGTTTCGGCGGGGCGGTCGTGCGAGACGCGCCGGTGGTCAGCTTGGCCCCCGCCCGCCGCAAGGCGTTGACACTGGCCTTCGCCCGGCTGGGTGCGATGCGGACCTTAAGGGACTAGAGCCGGCGGAACACGGCGGTCGCGAAGCCCTCGGCGATCAGACGCGCCTCGACCTCGGCCAGGGTCTCGATCACGACGCCCTTGCCGCCTGTCGCATGGATGATGCGTTCGCCATCCAGCATCAGCGCCGAATGACCGGTCCAGTCGTTATCGTCGTTCGGCGCCAGCCAGACGACGATGTCGCCGCGCTGGAGGTCCGATGAAGACGCGGCTCGCCCCATCTGGGCCTGCGCGTCCGACCGGCGGGGACCGGGCAGGCCGCACGCCAGCAGGGCCTGCTGCACCAGGCCGGAACAGTCGGTGGAGATCGAAGACCGCGCGCCAAGTTCATGCGGCCGCCCGAGCAACCGCTCGGCCACCGCGACCAGATCCGCCTCGAATGCGCCGATCGGCTTCAGATCGGCCTCGGCCACATCCGTGGCCTCGACCACCAGAGCGTTCAGCGGCAGGGCGGCATCCACGCCGGCGATCCAGTGCGTCGCCAACGGCGCGCCGGCCGACAGACTGTCCAATACGACCCAGCCGACGACGCCGTCGCGACGCGCCCGGCCCCAGGCGCGGCCGTTCGATCTATCCAGAACGTCGAAAATCTCGCCATGCAGAAGCTGGTCGATCCGACCGTCAACGTCCGACAAAATGTCCGCCACGGCGACCCGACAATGCATGGCCTCGGTCGCCCGATAGGCGTCTGCGCGCACCAGCCCTTCCAGCGCCTGTTCGGCGAGGTCAGGGCGAACGAGGCGGTCGCCGGGCGGAAGAAGGTCGAGGACGTCGGTCAACGTGAACTCGCATTGCTGAACCCACAGCCTTATCCCCCGATGGCTTAGGGGCCGTTAACGCGAGACGCTTTTGCGAAAGAAAACCAACAGAACCGCGTTCTTGATGGCGCGATGCTGTCTTGAAGCGTCACCTTGGGCGCCCATTTCGGCTTGAGGCGGCGTCGCGCCGGAAGGTCCCCATGCTGCTGCTGAGCGTTCTGATCATTCTTGGCCTGACCCTCGCTGACGAAGGCGTCGTCGGCACGGCCCTCAGGCAATGGCTCGTCGAGACGCCTGCGCGATTCCTAGCGGGCCTGTCACGCGGTCGAACATTAGGGTTGGGCCTCGTCGCTCTGGTGGGCGTGGCGGCCGTCATGCTGTTCGAGACGGAAGGCGTCCGCCTGTTCTCCATGGCCGCGCCAGACATGGTGGCCTGGGTTCTGATGTTCGACGTGACCGTCATCTTCGACATCGTCGTTCTGGCGGTCAGTCTGCGCGCGGTCGCCGGTTGGCGAGGCCTGATCCGGCGCCGCGACCTGATGCAGGGCCTCGCTCGAAGACTGGTCGCCCGGATCAAAGGCGCGCGGTCGCGGGGCCGACGCGTCAGTAGGCCTCGACCGCCGCGATCTCAGTCGGGCGATCCTGAACCCGAGCCCGCCTACGCCTTCGCTTAACTACGTCGCGTAGCGGGCCTTCAGCATGGCGTAGCAGGCTCTCAGCGCCTGGGCCTCGCCGCCTTCCGGATAGCCGGGGCGGGCGCGGGGGTTCCAGGCGAAGATGTCCATGTGCGCCCAGGCCCCCGTGGTCGGGGCGAACTTCTGCAGGAACAGGGCGGCCGTCACCGAGCCGGCCTGGGCCCAGCCGGCCGGGTCGTTCCGCAGGTCCGCGATCTCGGCGTCCAGCGCGCCGCGATAGCCAGCCCACAGCGGCATTCGCCACAGGGGATCGCGCACCTGACCCGCCGCAGCAAGCAGCCCCGCGGCCAGGGCTTCGTCGTCTGTGTAAAGCGGCGGCAGCTCGGGCCCCAGGGCGATCCGCGCGGCGCCGGTCAGCGTCGCAAAGTCCAGCGTCAGGTCGGGCTCATGCTCGCCGGCCCGTGTCAGGGCGTCGGCCAGGATCAGCCGGCCTTCGGCGTCCGTATTGCCGATCTCGATCGTCAGACCCTTGCGGCTGTTCAGGATGTCGCCGGGCCGGAAGGCGTCGGCGGACACGGCGTTCTCGACCGCCGCAACGATGACCACCAACCGCACGGGCAGGTCCGCCTGCATCACCAGACGCCCCAAGGCCAGGGCATGGGCCGAGCCGCCCATATCCTTCTTCATATTGCGCATTCCGGCGGCGGGCTTCAGGTCCAGGCCGCCGGTGTCGAACACCACCCCCTTGCCGACCAGGGCGACCAGCGGCAGGTCGGTCCGGTTCAGCTTCCAGCCGATCTCGATCAGGCGCGGCGCCCGGTGCGGGGCGGCGGCGCGCCCCACGGCGTGGACAGCGGGATAGTTGTCTGCCAGCAGGGCGTCGCCGGTGGTGACGGTGATCTCGGCGCCGGCGCTCTCTGCGATCTCGCGGGCGATGGTCTCGATCTGCAACGGCCCCATGTCGGCGGCGGGCGTATCGACCATTTCGCGCGCCAGGGCGCAGGCGGCGGCGATGCGCGAGATTTCGGCGACGTCCACACCGTCCGGCGCGACCAGCCGCACGGGCGTCCGGTCCGGCCGGGCCTTATAGCGGTCGAAGACATAGGCCCCCAGCAGGAAGGCCAGGGTCGCCAGTTCCGCGTCCTGCGCGGCGACCTCAAGCCGATACAGGCCGCCCGGGAGCCGCGCCGACAGTCCCCGCACGCTCATCGGGTCGAAGGTCGCGCCCGCGCCGACAACCACCTGGCCGATCTCGCCGTCCGCGTCCGGCACGACCAGCAGCTGGCCCGGCTTGCCTTCGAACCCATGCCGATCGCCCCAGCGGCGGGCCGCACCGTCCAGCACGCTGCCCGCATGAATGAAGCGGATCGGAATGGCGCCGTCGCCGTCACGGGCGGACACCAGCAGGGGATGCGAGACGGACATGAGGCCCTCGAAACGAAGTTAACCATCGGTTGACGCGAACCGGCGATTCTAGGGGCGAGACCTCTAGGACCGTCTGGACCTGACCCATGTCGCGCATGCCCGCCCTTCTCGCAACCGTCGCCCTGATCGCCCTGTCCGGCACGCCGGCGCTGGCGGCCGATCCGACGGCGGCGACGGCGGCCCAGGCTCGCGCGCCGTCGTCGGCTGCGGTGCGCGCCACCTATGACCGGATGGACGCCCTGTCGCGCTCGGTCTTCTGGGCCTCGGAGCAGCAGGCCGATCCGACCGACGCCGTGGCGGGCGTGAAACTGGCCCAGGCCCTGCGTGAGCTGGGGCGATACGATCAGGCGGCCGAGGCCGCGCAGGCGACATTGACGGTCCAGCCCAACAATCTGGACGCCCTGCTGGAGCTGGGCCGCGCCCACATCGCGCGCGGCCAGGCCTTTTATGGCGTCGCGCCGCTGGAGCAGGCGCGCGACCTGGCGCCACGCGATTGGCGCCCCTACTCTCTTCTGGGCGTGGCCTATGAGCAGGTGCGTCGCACCGACGACGCCCGCGCTGCCTGGAACCAGGCCCTGGCCCTGTCGCCCGACAATCCCGACGTCCTGACCAATGCGGCCACCGCCGCCCTGACGCATGGCGACGCGCCGGGCGCCGAGACCCTGCTGCGTCGCGCCGTGGCCCAGCCGACCGCCTCGGCCAAGGTGCGCCAGAACCTGGCCATGGTGCTGGGCCTTCAGGGCAAGATGGGCGAGGCCGAACAGATCCTGCGCCGCGAACTGCCGCCCGAACAGGCCGAGCAGAACCTGCAATGGCTGCGTTCGCGCAGCACGGGCGGCGCGACGACGTCCGGCGGCGGCGCGGCAAGTCCGTCGCCCGCGACCGACACCGCCCGCACCTGGAATTCGCTGCAAGGCGGCTGATCCGCCCGTTGCGGTCTGATCGCCCGCGTGGTGGATGAGGCCATGACCGCCCTCCCCGCGTCCCGCGCCTATCAGGCCTTCCTGTTCGACATGGACGGCACCCTGATCACTTCGACCCTGGCCGCCGAGCGTGTCTGGACCCGCTGGGCCGAGCGCCACGGGCTGGATATCGCCGCCTTCGTTCCCACCATCCACGGCGTGCGCGCGATCGACACCATTCGTCGCCAGAACCTGCCCGGTATCGACCTGGACGCCGAGGTCGCCTGGGTCGAACGCGGCGAGATCGAGGATGTGGACGGCGTCGCCCCCATCCCCGGCGCTGTCGACTTCGTCAAACGCCTGCCGCCCGACCGCTGGGCCGTGGTCACCTCCGCCTCGGTCCCCCTCGCCCGCGCCCGGCTGAAGGCCGCAGGCGTCACGCCGCCCGCCGTCATGATCACCGCCGAGGACGTCGAACGCGGCAAGCCCGACCCCTCGGGCTATCTGAAGGCCGCCGCGACCCTGGGCTTCGACATCGCCGACTGCCTGGTCTTCGAGGACGCCGAGGCCGGCATCGAGGCGGGCGAGGCGGCCGGCGCCGACGTGCTGGTCGTCACCGCCGCCTGGACCCATCCGCTGGAGACCGATCATCCCACATTGGTGGACTACGCGGATGCGAGTTTGGAAGTCCGATCCGACGAACGTCTCGTCCTGACGCTGTAATCCTTCCCCCCACGCCGCGCTTCACGGGGGAGGATTGAGCGCCTATCTTCGCCCCATGATCGACGACCTCTACAGCGCCCGCATCCTGTCGCTGGCGGCGAACCTGCCGCATGCTGGGCGTCTGCCAACGCCTCAGGGCACCGGGGAACGGGTGGCGAAACTGTGCGGGTCGCGCGCAACGGTCGATGTGACGCTGGACGACGAAGGCCGCATCGCTGACTTCGCCCAGGACGTCAAAGCCTGCGCCCTCGGCCAGGCCGCCGCCGGGGTTCTGGGTCAATCGGTGATCGGCGCGTCGGTCGATGATCTCAAAGACGCCCGCGACGCCATGATCGCCATGCTGAAATCCGGCGGCGACGGCCCCGTTGGTCGGTTCGAGGATTTGCGTCTGCTGAAACAGGTCGCCGACTACCCCGCCCGGCACGCCTCCACCCTCGTCTCCATCGAAGCGACGCTGGAGGCGGTGAACAAGGCCCTCGCCGCCCGAACGCGTCTCGCCGGCGCGGCCTGACGGGCAGGACCGGTTGATCCCCCTGCTGCAACAGGGGATAAGCGCGGCAAACCTCTCAAGCCCCCGGCGAAGGGACATATGTCTCTCTACGAACGCGGCGTGCGCGCGGCCCATCGGGGCTACAAGCTGACGCTGTCTCCCCTGATCGGCCAGCAGTGCCGGTTCCTGCCGACCTGTTCGGATTACGGGCGCGACGCCCTGATCCAGCACGGCCCGGTAAAGGGGGGGTGGCTCACCGTGCGCAGGCTCTGTAAATGCCATCCCTTCGGGGGATCGGGATACGACCCGGTCCCGCCAGTTAAAGACTGACATATGATCGACCTGAAATTCCCCGACGGCGCGGTGCGCCAATACCCGGCCGGTTCGACGGCGCGCGACGTCGCGACTTCGATCTCGCCGTCGCTGGCGAAGAAGGCCGTGCTGGCCGAACTGAACGGCGAGCAACGCGACATGGGCCGGGTGCTGGAGACGGGCGGCGACTTTCGCCTGATCATGCGCGACGACCCCGCCGCCCTCTATACGATCCGCCATGATACCGCCCACGTCCTGGCCGAGGCGGTCCAGACCCTGTTCCCTGGCACCCAAGTCACGATCGGTCCGGCGATCGAGGACGGCTTCTACTATGATTTCTACCGCGAAGAGCCGTTCTCGACCGACGACTTCGCCGCCATCGAAAAGGAGATGGGTCGGATCGTGGACCGCGACGCCAAGTTCGAGCGCGAGGTCTGGGAAAGGGACGAGGCGATCCAATTCTTCGAGGCGCGCGGCGAGAAGTTCAAGGCCGAGCTGATCCGCGACCTGCCGGGCACCGAGACCATCACCCTGTATAAGCAGGGCGACTGGATTGACCTGTGCCGGGGCCCGCACTTCCCCTCGACGCGCCACGTCGGCAAGGCGTTCAAACTGACCAAGCTGGCCGGCGCCTATTGGCGGGGCGATTCCAAGCGCGAGCAGCTGCAACGCATCTACGGCACCGCCTGGGCCACCAAGGAGGATCTGGACGCCCACCTGCAGCGGCTGGAAGAGGCCGAAAAGCGCGACCACCGCAAGGTCGGCAAGGCGATGGAGCTCTTCCACATGCAGGAAGAGGGCCGGGGCATGGTCTTCTGGCACCCGAAGGGCTGGGTCCTGTGGCGCGTGCTGGAAGCCTATATGCGCCGCCGCCTGGACGCCGCCGGCTATGTCGAGGTCAAGACGCCCCAGGTGCTGGACCGCAAATTCTGGGAGCAGAGCGGGCACTGGGACAAGTACCGCCCTAACATGTTCGTCTGCGAGACGGTCGAGGGCGAAGAGTTGTCCCTTAAGCCGATGAACTGCCCCGGCCACGTCCAAATCTTTGACCAGGGCCAGCGGTCCTATCGTGAACTGCCGCTGCGCATGGCCGAGTTCGGGGCCTGCCATCGCTATGAGCCGTCGGGATCGCTGCACGGTCTGATGCGCGTGCGCGGCTTCACCCAGGACGATGCCCACATCTTCTGCCGCGAAGACCAGATCGTCGAGGAGACGGCCGAGTTCATCAAACTGGCCCGCAGCGTCCACGCCGACCTGGGCATGGAGACGGCCTACATCAGCCTGGGCACTCGCCCCGAAAACCGCGCCGGCACGGACGAGTTTTGGGACAAGGCCGAGACCCTGATGGCCGAGGCCGCCCGCGCCGCCGGGACCGAGCCGGTCGTCACGGAGGGCGACGGCGCCTTCTATGCGCCCAAGCTGGACTTCATCGTCAAGGACGCCATCGGCCGCGAATGGACCTGCGGCACGATCCAGCTGGACTACGTTCTGCCCGAACGTCTGAACGCCACCTACATCGCCGAGGACGGCCAGAAGCACCGCCCGGTCATGCTGCACCGGGCGATCCTGGGCTCGTTCGAGCGCTTCATCGGCATCATGATCGAAAACTACGCCGGCGCCTTCCCTTTGTGGCTGGCCCCGACCCAGGCCGTGGTCGCCACCATCACCTCTGACGCCGACGACTACGCCCGCGACGTGATGGAACGGTTCAAGGCCGCCGGTCTGCGCACCGAGGTCGACCTGCGCAACGAGAAGGTCGGCTACAAAGTCCGCGAACACTCGGTCGGCAAGGTCCCGGTCATCGCCGTGGTTGGCAGGGAGGAAGCCGAAGACGGCATGGTCGCCATCCGCCGCCTGGGCTCCCAGGCCCAGACCGTGGTTTCGGTCGAGGAAGCGATCCGGCTCCTGACCGACGAGGCGACACCGCCGGATCTGAAGAGAGCGGCGACGATCTAAGCGCGAATTTGGACACAGGAACGTAAGCCGGTCGAACCGCTTGTGGTGGGGTGCGCGTCAGCGCCCCACCCACGATTTGCGAGATCGACCATGGCCGAGAAAACCCTCGACACCCTGTTCCATGACACGCTCAAGGACATCTATTACGCCGAGCGCAAAATCCTGAAATCTCTGCCCAAGATGGCTCGTGCGGCCCAATCGCCTGAGTTGAAGGCCGCCTTCGAAAAGCACAGGGACCAGACCGAGGGCCAGATCGAACGCCTGCAGCAGGTGTTCGAGATCATCGGCAAGGCCCCGCGCGGCAAGACGTGCGACGCCATCGAAGGCATTCTGGCCGAGGGTGAAGAGATCATGGAGGAGTACAAGGACAACCCCGCCCTCGACGCGGGCCTGCTGGCCGCCGCCCAGGCTGTCGAACACTATGAGATCACCCGTTACGGCACCCTGAAGCGGTGGGCCCGGGTGCTGGGTATGGAAGGCCGCCGCCCTTCTGGACGAGACCCTGCAGGAGGAATCCCAGACCGACGAAGACCTGACCGGCATCGCCGACGCCGCCGTCAACCCCGAAGCCATGAAGGCCGACTAATGTACGGAGGCGGCCTTGCGGCCGCCTCCCGCTTACTCATTCCAACGCGCGAAACCGGACGCAAATCGACAAAATAGCGGGCGTTTATCGTATTTTAGGCCGCCCCCTCCAGGCTGAGTCATCGGCCGAGAGACCCTTACGATGACGCATTCCAAGACCGCGCCGCAGCGAACCGTTCTGCAGCATCTGATCGAGGTCGGACATATGCGGTACTGGATCATTGCCAGTTGGGCGATGGCCCTTCTCACCGTCACCGACGTGAAGACCGCCTTCGCCTGGTTCGCCATAGCCACGTTGTCGGGTTTGTTAAGGACGTTCGTCGAGCGTCGATTGATGATATCGGACGCGACGACTCACGGAATTCTCAGGCTGGCGGCCGCAACGCTGTCTTGCATCGCCTGGGCTGCCGCGCCCTTGCTGGCCTTCATATATGGCGAAACCTATGGCGTGCCGCTCGGGATCGCCTTGCTGATCGCCGGATACGTTCTGGTCTTCACCCAAATGCGCGCGGCGCCGCACGAGGCCTTGATCGTCTCAACGCCTTACTCCTTGGTGGTCATTGTCCTGCTTGCCATGCTGTGGGGAACGCCGGGCTTCGCCGTCGTGCTTAGCACTATCCCTCTCCTGGCGCTGACCCTGGTCGTCAAGGTGGCCATCACCCAGATGAAGGATAACGATCTGGAGGCTGTGAACCGCCGCCAGGCCGAACTGATCGCCGAGCTGGAAACCGCCCGCGATCGCGCCGACGCCGCAAGCGCAGCCAAATCCAGCTTTCTTGGCGTCATCTCCCATGAACTGCGCACCCCGATGAACGGCGTGCTCGGCGCCGCCCAATTGCTGCAGATGTCCGATTTGACCGAGCGTCAGACCGAATTCGTCAGCGTCATCCGCAACTCCGGCGAAGGTCTGATGGTGCTGCTGAACGACATCCTCGACATCACCAAGATCGAGTCCGGCAAGATGGAGCTGGACTTTGTCGATGTCGAAGCCGAGACCCTCGCCGCCCGGCTGACGGGCCCGTTCAAGGCGCAGGCCGAGGCGCGCGGCCTGACCTTCACGACCGACCTCCGCGGCCCGTTGCCGCCGCTTCTCAGAATGGACCCGCTGCGCCTGGCGCAGGTGACGCATAACCTGCTGGCCAATGCCATCAAGTTCACGCCCAAGGGCGAAGTTCGCCTGATTATTGACAGCGAGCCGGCAGGCGAGGGCCGCACGACCTTGCGGCTTGGGGTGGCCGATTCCGGAATCGGCATCGCCGCCGACGATCTGACGCGCCTGTTCCAGCCCTTCTCTCAGGTGGACGGGTCGTCCACCCGCAAGTTCGGCGGCACCGGCCTGGGCCTCAGCATCTGCCAGCGTCTGGCCGCCCTGATGGACGGCGAGATCACCGTGACATCGACCCCCGGCCAAGGATCAACCTTCACCCTTCACGCGACGTTCAACGCGCCCCGGATCGAATCGGTTCGCGTCGCCGCCTGATCAGTCGCGCAGCAGTTCGTTGACGCCGGTCTTGGCCCGCGTCTGCGCGTCCACACGCTTGACGATCACGGCGCAATACAGCGACGGCCCGCCATTGGGATCCGGCAGCGACCCCGGCACGACCACCGAATAGGCCGGCACCTCGCCACGGAACACTTCGCCGGTCGCCCGGTCCACGATCTTGGTCGAGCCTGACAGATAGACGCCCATGGCAAGGACCGCGCCCTCGCGCACGATCACGCCCTCGGCGACCTCGGCGCGGGCGCCGATGAAACAGCCGTCCTCGATGATGGTCGGATTGGCCTGCAGCGGCTCCAGAACGCCGCCGATGCCCGCGCCGCCCGACAGGTGCACATTCTTGCCGATCTGGGCGCAGGATCCGACCGTGGCCCAGGTATCCACCATCGAGCCCTCGTCGACGAAGGCGCCGATGTTCACGAACGACGGCATCAGCACCACGTTCCTGGCGATATGCGCACCGTGACGGACGATGGCGCCGGGCACCGAGCGGAAGCCGGCCGACTGATAATCCGACGCGGTCCAGTCGCCGAACTTGTTGGGCACCTTGTCCCAGAAGGGACCAACGGCGACGGGATGATCCACCGACAGCGGCATGACGGACGGGGCGCCCGCCCGCATGATCTGGTTGTCGTTCAGACGGAAGGACAGCAGCACCGCCTTCTTCAGCCATTGATGCGTGGTCCAGACGCCATCCGTGCCGCGCGAGGCGACGCGCGCCTGGCCGGAATCCAACAGGGCCAAGGCGGTCTCGACCGCGTCGCGCACCTCGCCATGCGTGGCGGCGGACACCTCGGCGCGCTGTTCCCAGGCGGCCTCGACGACGGATTCGAGATGCGACAGATCGGTCATGCGGCGTCCTTGAAGGTCAGGTCGGAAAGGAAGTCGAGAAGGTCCGGGGCCACATGATCGATATGCGGCCCGATCGGCTTGCCATGCCCGTCGCCGATCAGGACCGTCGCCATGCCCAGCGCCTTGGCCGGCTCCAGGTTCTTGGGCGTGTCCTCGAAGAAGGCGGATCGGTGCGGATCGATGCCGAACTGCTCCAGCATCCGGCGGAAGGTCGCGGGATTGGGCTTGGGCGTCAGATCCCCATCCTCGATGGCGAAGACGCCTTCGAAACACTCGGCGACGCCGATCCGCTCCAGAACACGATGTGCGTAGTCGCGCGCGCCATTGGTGAACACATAGCAACGACCGGGCAGAGCCTTCAGCCGTTCGGCCAGACGCGGATTGGGCTCGACCCCGTCCAGCGGCACGTCGTGCACCTCGCGCAGGAACCGTTCGGTATCGACCGCATAGTTGGCCATCAGCCCGGCCAGGGTCGTGCCGTGCTCGTCCAGAAACTGGCGCTGCATCGCGGCCGCAGCCTCGGGCTCCAGCCCGACGGCCTCGACCACGAAGGCGTTGATGCGCGCCTGCACCAGCCGCATCAGACCCTGCTCGCGCGGATACAGGGTGTCGTCCATGTCGAACACCCAGGAGCGCACATGCGACAGATCGATCAAGACGCCTTCACCAGGGTGCCGGCGCCGAACTCTGTGAACAACTCGACCAGCATGGCGTGCGGGCGACGGCCGTCCAGAATGACCACCGCCTCGACGCCGGCGCGAACGGCGGCCATGGCGGTCTCCAGCTTGGGGATCATGCCGCCGGTGGCGACGCCCGTGTCGATCAGGTTTTGCGCTTCTTCCAGCGTCATCTGACGGATGATGTCGCCGTCCGCGCCCTTGACCCCCGGCACGTCCGTCAGCAGCAGCATCCGCTTGGCGTTCAGCGAGCCCGCCACGGCGCCCGCCACCGTGTCGGCGTTGACGTTGTAGGTTTGTCCGTCCTCGGCCACGCCGATCGGGGCGATAACCGGCACCCAGTCTTCGGTCTCTGACGCGATGAGGCCGGCGATCAGCTTGGGATCCACCTTGGTCGGCTCGCCGACATAGCCCAGGTCGACCTCGTGCTCGATCATGCTGTCGGGGTCGCGCTTGGTGCGGCGCGTCTTCTCGACGGTCAGCAAACCGGCGTCCTTGCCCGACAAGCCGACGCCGCGCACGTCCGCCTCCTTGCCGGCCATGGTGATCCAGTGCGCGATCTCCTTGTTCACTGCGCCCGACAGCACCATCTCGGCGACTTCCATCGTCGCCGGATCGGTAACCCGCAGCCCATCGACGAAGCTGGACTTCACCCCGGCCTTGTCCAGCATGGCGCTGATCTGCGGCCCGCCCCCGTGGACCACGACCGGGTTGACCCCCATCAGCTTCAGCAGCACGACGTCGGCCGCGAACTGACGCGCCACGGCACTCTCGCCCATAGCGTGGCCGCCATACTTGATGACCACGGTCTCGCGGTCATACACCTGAATATACGGCAAGGCCTCGGCGAGCGTCTTCGCCGTCTCCCAGCTGCGTTCTTCCGACTGGCGCTCTGTTTCGTTCATCACGCGCGCGAGATAGCGGGGGATGGGGGCGGTGTCACGCCATCATTGCCAATCTCTCTTGGCATCTGCTTCCTCAATTCCGACTGTAGAATTATGTGACACTCCATTCTAATGGGTTTCGAAAGGCGCTAGGTCATTCGACATGAGAACAGTTTGCATCGACGGCCATAACTTAGCCCTGCCCAATGGCACAGGTATCGCCACATATGGCAGGAATCTCCTGACATCATTGAGTTCGCTCGGAATCAACGGACAAGTCCTGTATGGACCGCCAAATACCATCAGCACAGACAACGTGCTTAACGAAGTCGTGCTTGCAGATTCGTTGAATACATCTGCGAAAGTTCGCAAAAGTCGCCGATACATCGATACGATCTCGACGCGGTTCGGACGCAAAGCAATCCCTGTCTTGCCAAGCGGAGAGGTCATTTGGCCCAGCCGATCAGGCGGTCGCCCAGATGCCAAAACTTTCTGGGCGGCTCAAAACTTGTTCCATTATGCTCAGCGTGGTTTACAAGTCTACGGCACCGCAACGCCCGTCACGTTTGACGGCGCGCCCAAACCAGACATCATGCATTGGACGGCCACCTTGCCACTCCACGCCACCAATGCTCTGAACGTTTACACAATACACGACCTGATACCACTACGGTTACCCCACAGCACGACCGAGAACAAGTCCGTCTACCGCAGGCTTTGCAACTATATAGCCAATAAGGCAGATCATATCGTTGTTGTTTCCGAGACTACGCGTCAAGATGTCATCCGGTTGTTAGGTGTGCCAGAAGAAAGGGTGACCAACACCTATCAGGCAGTGACTATTCCTCTAGCGCTGCGCAGTCGTGCTGAAACGGAGGTAGCACTGGAGCTTGAAGGAGTATTCGGCCTTGGATGGAAAGATTATTTCCTCTATTTTGGCGCCATTGAGCCAAAGAAAAACGTCGGGCGTATCATTGAAGCCTATCTTTCTTCTGGTGTTAAAAAGCCACTCATTATAGTTGGCGGTCGCGCTTGGCTAGCGGAGGGCGAGACCGCCCTACTAGAACAAGTTAAACGAGACGGTGGACCAAGCGCTGATCGTATTCGACGTTATGAATACATGTCATACTCAATGCTTTTAAGTTTGATACGCGGAGCACGCGCCACTATATTTCCGTCCCTTTATGAGGGATTCGGACTACCTGTTCTTGAATCAATGCTCTTGAATACAGCCGTGCTGACATCGACGGCCGGGTCACTTCCTGAAATTGCCGGCGGAGCAGCGCTGACCGTCGATCCATACGACGTGGGCGCCATAACCAAGGGTATTCAGTCATTAGATATCGACGACGGTCTAGCTGAAAGCTTGGTAGCTAGGGGCAAAATTCAAGCCGGCAAATTCTCGGCTGAAGAATACGAAGAACGACTTCGCCTATTATATGATAATCTACAATAATATTGGATTTGTAACTGTATAGCACTTGTTGTCGTACATTATTGAGGCCTAGCACCACCTCAATTACAGAATATGATCAACTTAACATTTATGTGTGATGTTCCCATGCGCCTACACCCTTGCGGCAATTTCTTTCTATCTTTTCCTGACGATCATAAACTCCCTGAAATACACAGAAGCCATGCACTGTACGATCGATCATATTCGTGGATAATAAAATCACTATCTGATTGGAAACCTAACGCAGCAATTATAGATATTGGAGCCAACGTAGGGGACACAGCAGCGTACATTCGGACACACGCAGCAAATCCTATTGTCTGTGTAGAAGGTGGACAAAATTTCCTAGATCATCTTCACCACAACGCAAAAATTATTGATAGCGATCATATTCATATTGTAGACAGATTTGTTTCCCCCAATAATAGTACTTCGCTTTCAGCGTCATTTATCGAAGACCGGGGCACAGGACGCTTAGTTTTTGACGATGGGCAGGAGCTTCAATCAATAACCACCTCAAATCTTCTGCGCTACGCAAGGAATATAGGTGATGGCGATATCGCGCTTGTAAAGACAGATACGGACGGGATGGACGCGCTGATTGTGCGCGATCTTTTGGACAGCGGCCCTGATTTCGCTATTCACTTCGAATGCGACTATATTTTGACCCGGTCCCTAGGAAGGCCGGATTTGTGGACGTCTATATTGCAAGATCTGAAGGATCGCGACTGGTCCTCCATTGTATTTGATAACTATGGACTACCAATGATGTTTATGGACAAAACGCAGCCGGAAATTCTCGAAAACGTTCAAGCTTGGATCCACTTGCAGCATCAGGTCGGCATGGTGCGAACCCACTACGTGGATATATTCTCGTTTCCGCCAGACGCTTCTCACGTTTACAATCAAGCAAAGAACTCGATAAGTAGCACCCTGCTCTTCCCCTACAGATACTAGAGGCAAAAATGGCAAGAAAACGCCCCCCTCCCCAAAGCCGGCGTCCTAGAGTCTTTGTTTGCGACCCGATGTGCGTACTGCCCTTCGGCCACAACGTGCCAGCAATGGGATATTTTCGCGATTTTTTCAGATCGGATATGTCTGATGTTGTCGCCCTATGCTGCAGGGAGCTTCCTAGCAAAATCGCAGAGGCGAATGACTTTACGCCTTTTTTCCATTTTTACTACGAAGATTATTTTCCCCGCATACGCAACAGTAGTAACGAGCCAGCTTCTCACGCAGGTTGGTTTATTGACGACGCAGAGAGATTAGCGACAATCGATGCTAGCGCCTTGCTCAATGAATTCGCTATCGGGCCCCGCGATACAATTTTCCACCCGCATCTCGACTTTTACGGGTGCATCGGCCTTCTGAATGCATTGAGGGCATGGCCTAAAGAGCGTCGTCCACGCCTTCTATTGCGGTTCATTGGCGTCATGGAAAACGCTTCTCACTCATACAGAGACCCATTGGAGGAGCTGGTTGGCCGTCTTCGCCTTGCGATCAACGACGGCGTTGAAATGTCTTTCAGCGCCGAGACCCCGCTCTACGCTGACAGACTGGCCGAGAAGCTAGGGTCAATCGTAACCGTCACAGCTTACCCTGAAATGTCAAAGCCCATCCCAATGCGTGAGGACGGCCCGTTTACCTTCTACTGCGCCGGCTCAGCACGTCATGACAAGGGCTTCATGCACTTGCCAGAGATTTTCTCTGCCGTCCGGCGGCGCGATCCGGAGATGACAATCCGTTTCATCACTCAAATTTTGCCTGCGGCAGACCTTAAGCACCACATGACCGCAGCGCGATCGCTTTACGCTTTGCCTGGTGTTGAAGTGCAAGCATCCTCCATTTCATCTTACGAAATGCTTCGAACGTATGAACGCAGTCATGCAGTTCTGCTGCCTTATGATGCGGTCACGTACCGCTACCGCGGCTCTGCCGTCTTGATGGAATCAGTTTTCCACGGACGACCAGCTATCACCTTGGAAGGTACGGCATTTGCTGGAATCGCGCGTCACTATAACCTAGGCATTGTTGTGGATAACATTCCCGCCATGGTGGATGCCATATTTGAGATGGCGTCCACCAAACGTTCCGTGCTTGCCGGTCGCGCAGCGCAGGCTCGACATCGATTTCACCTGGATAACAGCGCGGCATTTCAGAGCTGGTTGAGAATTTGATGAAAACCTTACTGTTCGTGGACCATGCGTTCCATACTTCGACGTCATCTAGTCAATTTTTTATTGATTTGTTGAAGCGACGTTTTGATGTAACAATAGTACATATAAACCCTCCATCTAACATAGCCGAAGAAACGATTTTACGCGCTAGAAGCGCAGACGTCGTTGTGATTTGGCAGATGGACTATATTGCGCCAGTATTCTTAGCAATAGGCGTTCCGACAATAGTAATTCCGATGTATGACGGATCTGCGGCAATGCCAGATCTACATTGGATTTGGTCCTCCAAGGCGCATTATGTGAACTTCAGTTTCACGTTGCATCACCGAATCGCAGGATTGGGGAATCAGTCATTTCTTGCGCGTTACTTCACACCTGTCGTTGCACAAAACGAACGCGCGACTTTCGAATCCGGACTTAAAGCATTTCTTTGGCAGCGGCGACCTGAACACGGCATCAACGCGCCTGCCGTCATGAAACTGTTAGACGGACAGATAAAATCTCTCCATGTTCATAACGCGCCCGATGATCCTGACCTAGATACAAGACCGTACAAGGTGCCTTCCAACTCGTCTTGTGCTGTCACCCAGACAAGCTGGTTCCCGAAGGCAGCAGATTATCACGCTGCCTTATCGCAGGCGAACGTCTTCATCGCACCACGTCGCGCGGAAGGCATAGGTATGGCCTTGCTAGAGGCTATGAGCCGCGGGATGCTAGTCGTGGCGTGTGATGAACCAACGCACAATGAGTATATTGCAAATTGGCAAAATGGTATTCTCTATAATCCGGATAGCTCTCAATCTGTCAACGTCTCACTCGACGAAGCACGATCTCTCGGTCGATTAGCATACGAGACAGCGGTGATTGGCAGGCAAAATTGGGAACTGCAAGCTCTCGAAATCCTTGAGATTGTAGACAATTGTGAAGCGCCAGAAGAAGTCAATCTGCCAAGTATATCTGACTTTTCGCGCGCACTTTCGACATCTTATTACAGCGGCATTACAGCATATACAGCGTTTATGCTGAACCACGCCGACCTCATCGCCACTATGTCGGGACATAGGATAAAAGATTACCTTCCTTTTGGAAGTAGCCACGCAACGGCTCACGAGATAGCAGGTCAGGAGCTGCATGATGCCCCTTGGCTTGAAACCTCGCGAGTACCGGTTGCAGGTGGGCGCATCAAGCCATATGTGGCCACTGGCCGACTAGAGTATGCCGGAGGAACCGCATGGATAACGGGGCATAGCTGTGAGCTTCGGTTTCGGACGGACCCTCTTGCGAACTCGATCAGCAGCCTGAAGCTTGGTGTTGTAGTTCCGGCCGAAATCAATAATCAGTCGCTTATCGTGACACTGAACGGCTGGACCCTGGGTATTAAGGATATACCGTCAGGATCTTCGGAGGTCTGGTTTGACCTGCCACTGCATGTTCAACGAGGCTCCAACCTACTTCGGCTTCAGGCGACGATAGTCTGTCAAGGCGTCGCCGACGACCATTTGGTTTCTTTGGGGCTCGACGAGATTTTGCTTTCATGAAACGACTTATTGCTAGACTTTATCGACGCGCTCAGAAAGCTCTTCTTCCTTCAGTCGTTACGCCTCGCGAACATGCACGTCGCGGCGATCTAGCACGTGACCAGGGGGACTGGGCACGAGCGCGTGAGCACTACCTGACGGCCGTGGCCCTTGATCCATCTTTGGCGGCGATTTGGGTTCAGTTGGGTCACGCTCACAAGATCGAATTGCGAACAATCGAAGCCGAGAGCGCTTATAGACAGGCACTTTTATTGGATGATTCGAACGCTGATACTTGGCTTCAATTGGGTCACATTCTAAAGATTCAAGGCAGATTTGACGAGGCGCGGGAGAGTTACGAACATTCGGCTGCCCTTTCCCCAAACAGCTCCTACGCCTTTGATGAAGCCGTAAGTTTGGGTTCGAGCGTCACGGCGTTGGAGCAAGCTAGACGCGAGTTTGCGCGTGCGCGAAAAATGCCCCGCTATAAAGATCGAGCCATAGGGCCCGGAAAGCTTCTGCTAGATTTGACTGGCGCTCTCGATTACGGTCAAGAAGTCGCGCTGGCCATCACGGCTTCGTTAAAGTCGCAACATGAACTCGTCGATGTCGTTCTCTGGCGCGATGGCCTCTGGTACGACCTTAGTGGTCTCGCATTTGAATTCCCGGAAAGCTACGGTGCCATAATCGTAGCAGGCCCCGGGTCCTTTCATCGACCGGATCATATGGAAGCCGCGCTTCATGAAGCAAGGTCGAGAGACATTCCGATCCTCGCTGGTTTAGTGGATTTGCCGCATACCGCTACTAAGAACAGTCGATCGGCCGGGGCTGACGACGCATCGGCGCACTACTTCTACTTTATGAACGAAGTGGCGTCCGGTGCGATCACATTTCTAGGTTTGGCGGATTATGACGCTCGGGACACCATGCGATCAATTCCAGATCAAGTCGTTTCCATTCCTATGGCTCCGTTTAGCCAAAGGTCTGTCGATTCGGATGGGCCGATACTAGTTTTCGGGCCTGCAGATTCGCAAGCGATGACAAACGTGAACGCGGCTCTCGCATTGTTGAGCCCGGAAATGAGGTCACTATTTGCTTTCTCGACGACGCTCACCGATTTAGGCGAAGAGCTTCGAGTGGCTGGCGTATTGCTGACCGGATCAGATCCTGAAACAAGGCTATGTGGCTTACTCGTTGCGAGCCAAGGGTTGCCACTCGCATTGTCCGCCCGACAGGGTTTAGGGGGAATAGCATTCCGTGCCGACATGCGATTGGCGACGAACGACATACCAGAAATCGCCCGTCAACTTAGTAGGTTTGCCGCTCTCTGTGAGAGTCGCAAGTTTAAGCGTAGTTCTGTACCGATCGTCAATCGCAACGGTAGTATCGATATTTTGCAGAAGTGGAAGGTGCGAACCCATGATGGGACAGCCGAACACCGCTTATGTCTATTTGAAGGACATGATTTCCGCTTCATCCATGACATCGACGCCAGGATATCTATAGATCCCAGAAGCCTAGGATTTTTGAAGAAGGACGGTCTGTCACTGACGAATACACCTATTAAATTAGGCATTATCTCGGGACCAGAAGACATCATCGCGAGGTTGCTAATTGTCGCACCGTGTGCAACGGACAAAGTCTTCGTCCGTGTGGGTAGTAATCCCACATTAGTTGAGCGATCTTTGCGAAATGGTAGCATGAGCTGGCTGCAGGTAAATATAGTCAGGGGGCAGCGCTCTCAGCAGATTACTGTTTGTGGCGAGCAAGAAACAGAAGAAAAGGCATCTAAACTCTTAGCAATCTATCTACATCCAGCAAGCCGTGCAGATGAGTGGAATTACTTCTTGGATCAAATCTCAAGAGGACAACACCCAAAAATTAGGTCCGTTGCACGGCAACTCGCTGGGCTAACAGCCTGACGATTCACCTTCAATTCACCAAACGATTACGCCGATCTTTGGAGTATGATGTCAAAAACCTCCATTTCACCACCGAGGCTGCTGTTCGCCAGAATAAACCTCAGCTCAATTTGCGCGGCAACTGCTAGAGTCGCATTGATCGAGATGCTGTATTTTCCTTCGCCTGAAAGGCAGAAGCTGTGGCTGACAAAATCATTCACCAAGCCCCACTCAATACGAAAATGTTGAGTGGCAGCCTCGCGATCTACCGAGAATATAATTGTTGCCGTCCATGTCCCTCGCGGCAGCCAGTGATAGGCCCCATAGATCAAGTATCTAGCGCGCCCTGCTAGGCCGACTCGTCCAAGCGATTTTCCACGATCAGAATGGCGCGCATCTATAGCGAACATTTCCAGTGGAAGATGTATTGAATCGGCCACCTTTGCTGGTCCGCTAGCGAGAAAATCGAGAAGCGGATGGTCAGGTCGCGGGCGCTCCGACAGCACTGTCTGTAACAGAGCCGCCACGCCCAACGGACAGTCGGGCACCGTATCCGTTTGCGTAGGCGAGAGGCCGTCGCAAGCCACGGAGAGAATACGTGAAAGCTCGTTCAGATCAGAATCACACAAGACGCCAAGCGAGGGATTTACGATAACATAGGATGCTGGCGATCTAGGCACTCCTGCCTCAGCAGATCCCACTACGATTACGTCCGCTGATCGGTTGTCTTCGTACTCCGGGAAACAGAGTTTCACATCGTTTTCGAGCGCCATTGCAAGCAGCGCCGCCCTGCCAACGTCGCCCTCGAGGGCAAGACCTGGAACCACAACACATACAGGCCTTTTATTGACAGACACCATCAAGTAACCCTACTCAGCCCGTAACCACTTATAAACGTCCACGCCTTCATCGATGTCTTCAAACAGTCTTGTTTTGCCACTTTCAATGACGAGTGCTTTTTCACAAAGACTGCTGATTAGATTCATATCATGTGATGCCATTATGAATGCCCGTTTACCGCGCTTGACAAATAGCTCATCCTGACATTTCTGTTGAAATCGAGCGTCCCCGACAGCTACCAACTCATCTATTAAATAACAGTCGAACTCGATTGCCAGTGAAAGACCAAATGCGAGCCTCGCTCTCATACCGGACGAATAATGTTTAACGGGTTGACGTAGCGCTCTACCCAGTTCCGCGAAGTCGTCGACCCGAGCCAGAACATTGGCAAAGTTCCTCCTGTATATACGAGAAATGAATCTAATATTGTCTAGGCCGGATAAACTGCCTTGAAAGCCTCCACCAAACCCAATCGGCCAAGAACTAGACATTGACCAAGTCAATTTGCCAGATGTAGGCGGCAGAATCCCGCCCAACATCTTAATCAGTGTAGACTTACCCTGTCCGTTTCGCCCCAGGATAGCAATACGTTCCTCATGCGCCAACACAAAGCTGAGATCAGAAAACACCTGTTTCGATCCGCTGGGATAGACTTTTGATAGTTGTTCGACTTTGAGACCAATTTTTTGACATGCCTCAACTGTCATTACTGGCGATGCTCCTTAACACCAGTCCATATAAGCCACGCTACCCCATAAATTAATAGCAGAGTGCCAAAGACCGTCAGAACGGCCAGCAGTCGCTTCGGCTCTGTAGGCTTATCGGCTAGGCTGGGACTGACAACACGCTCTAGGTAAAGTTGCTGCCGTCGGGCATCTTGTCGCGCGCTGTTAAGCGTGGCTGTGGCGGAGGCTAGGTTTCGCGCAGCCAACTCTCGCCTACCAACAAGAAGCTCATAGTCACCCACCTGGGGCGCTAAAGAATTGGTGGTCCCTGCGATCCGCTGGCGCTGCGCTTCGATTTGCCCTTCAATAGCCCGGAGTCGGGCATTCAGCGAAGCGAGCTGCGGACTTTGGGGGGCTTGGGACTCGAGCTGCTGCTTTTCCGCCGAAAGCTCCGCTTGATTTAGAAGGAGCCCGCCCAGCACCTCGGAGGTCTCGGTGGCGACGTTCGCTGGATCGATGAATCGTTGGTTAGTGCGAAAGCGCGTTAGCTCAGCCTGAACTTGAACGACATCTTCCTGAGCGTCCTTGACGGCCGCTTCAGCCTCTACGACGGCCGTTTCCGTAGCACGTCGGTTCAATCGGTTTACAAGATTTTCCCCTCCGTCCAACAAACCGTTAGCGATGGTCGTGGCGTCTTGCGGGCTAAACGCTTCGACGCGCAGTGTGCTCATGCCATTCGTCGAGTCATGGCCGACTACAACAAACCGCTGAAACCCCTTGTAGAGGGCTTCACGGCTATGTCCCTCCCATGGGCGTCGAACACCAGAAAACGGATCGACTCCTGTTTGGCTCAACATGGCGCGAATATCATATCTGCGCTGAAGGTCTTTCAGCGCGTCGCGTGACTTAATGTACTCATGCACAGCAAAGGCGTCGGTCTGGGCGGTTCCAAGACCGACGCCCTGCAGAGCAACACCTAAAGGCGACGGCGTTTGCTGTGTTTGAGCGCGAACAATAAACCGAGCCTCCGACACGTAACGTGGTGTCGCCAAGGAGGCATAATAAATTGCTGCCGCAAAGGTAGGCACAACGACGACAAACATGAATGGCCATGAAATGCGTTCACGCCAACTCTTTCGCTTTTGGCCAAGCGCTTGACCCGAAACAGGTCCCAGGAAAGTTAATTTTGCTTCAGACATTGTCATCAAGGGGAATAAATTTCCCGCTCCTATTCCACGTCAACGTACTTTAGGGCAGTCGCAAGCACGAGGAGACCGGCGAAAAGAAGAATCGTCCCGCAGAGGGCCGGGTAAAAGGGATGGTAGTACGCTTCAAAAAATTCTCCGAAAAATCCGGCGCGCACCATTTCCACCGCATTAGGCATGGGCACAAGTAAGAACGCTTCTCGATATGCTGGCGGGACGATCGACACAGTAAAAAATGCTCCTGATAGCGGTATGAGCATATAGGTAAATAACTGCGTCACTCGCTCGACAACTTCGAATCTCACAGCAAGGGCGCTGAGCAAAATGGCTAAGCCAAACGAAAGCCAAGCTAACGACAACCATCCCCAGTATAGAAGAAGAGGCATTTTAGGCAACGAAACCTGTCCCATCGCAAACAAAATGATGAAAACAGCCAGGAAGGCTGCTGTCGTTCCCATGAATTCCACCATAGCTCTTGCAGCATACACATGTATGATTCTCACCTGTCGATGATGGAGAAGACCGACATTTGCCTGAATGGCCCCCAAGCTGTGCTGTATAAAATGCCGCAGAAGTAGCAGGCACATATACCCCGTCATGACGAAAGCCCCCACCCTTACGCCGTGCTCATAGGGCGGCTTGAGCACACTCCACATGGCGATCACACCGAGACAGAAAAGCAGAGGTTCACCAATGACCCACAGAAAACCCAAGCCCTCTCGCCCATACCGGGTGACCATCTCGCGCATCATGAGCGCCCTGGTAATTCGCACCTGCCCGGCGATCCTGCCGCCGAGTTCGCGGATTGATATGATCACGCGCGCCAAAAGCTTGCCTTGAGATGGTTTCCTGCGATGCGCCTGCATACACCATATGCCCGGTCATAAAACACTTGTTGAGCGAAGTTGGACTGATTGCCCAGGCAAGGCGAAAAACAGCCTCGCGTCGAGTAGGAAGGCCAGCTATCTAGCAGCGTAAGCGCGTCCCTTGCGGCGCACAGCATGCTCGAGAACAAAATGGTTCAACTGAATGGTAAGGTCGCTCTCATCACGGGCGTTACGGGGCAAGACGGCGCATACCTGTCGGAGCTGCTTCTAGCAAAAGGCTATATCGTCCACGGCTTGAAGCGGCGATCGTCATCATTCAACACAGGCCGGATCGAGCATCTCTACCAAGATCCTCACGAGAAGGATCCGCGTTTCGTCCTGCATTACGGTGACCTGACGGACTCCACCAACCTCATTCGTATTGTCCAGGAAACCCAGCCCGACGAGATTTATAATCTCGCCGCTATGAGCCACGTCCAGGTTTCTTTCGAAGCGCCCGAGTACACCGCCAATGCTGACGGTATTGGCACCCTGCGAATTTTAGAAGCGATCCGCATTCTCGGCCTCGAGAAAAAGACGAAGTTCTACCAAGCCTCAACGTCAGAGCTTTATGGTTTGGTCCAGGAAGTCCCCCAGTCAGAGACAACGCCCTTCTACCCTCGCAGCCCGTACGCCGTGGCCAAGATGTACGCCTATTGGATCGTGGTGAATTACCGAGAGGCCTATGGCATGCACGCGTCGAACGGCATCCTATTCAACCACGAGAGCCCGCTTCGCGGCGAGACCTTCGTGACGCGCAAGATCACGCGCGCGGTCGCCGCCATCAAGCACGGCTTACAGGACACCCTGTACCTCGGCAACATCGACGCCAAGCGCGACTGGGGCCATGCACGCGAGTATGTGCGTGGCATGTGGTTGATGCTGCAGCAGGACAAGCCGGACGACTATGTCTTGGCCACCGGTGAGACCACGGTCATCCGCGACTTCGTCACTCACGCATTCAGCCAGATTGATGTGGTGTTGCGCTGGGAAGGCGAGGGTGTGAACGAGAAGGGTATCTGTAGCAACACTGGCCGTGTCTATGTCGAGATCGATCCGCGCTACTTCCGCCCAACTGAAGTTGATCTGCTGATCGGCAACCCTGCCAAAGCCAAGGCCAAGCTGGGCTGGACCCACGAAACCGAGTGGGAAGCCTTGTGCGCCGAGATGGTCGCCGCCGATCTGATCGTCGTGGCGCGGGAGCAGCGCGGCAATGGCGAGTGAGATCATCTTTCCGCTCGCCGGCAAGCGGGTCTGGGTCGCCGGCCATCGCGGCATGGTCGGCTCAGCCATCGTGCGCCGTCTGGCAAGCGAGAACTGCGAGATCATCACGGCGACTCGCGCCGAGGTGGATCTGAAGAACCCGGCCGAGGTCAATGTGTTCGTGGCAGACAAGAAGCCGGACGCCATCTTCATGGCGGCGGCCAAGGTCGGTGGCATCCTGGCCAACGACACCTATCCGGCCGACTTCCTCTACGACAACGTGATGATCGCGGCGAACGTCACCGAAGCGGCGTACCGGAACAACGTTGGCAAGCTGCTGTTCCTAGGCTCCAGCTGCATCTATCCGAAACTGGCTCCCCAGCCGATCCCCGAAAATGCCCTGCTGACTGGCCCGTTGGAACAGACCAATGAATGGTATGCGATTGCCAAGATCGCCGGCGTCAAACTGGCCCAAGCCTATCGCAAACAGCATGGTTGCGACTTCATCAGCGCCATGCCCACGAATCTGTATGGGCCTGGCGACAACTTCGACCTGAACACCAGCCATGTGCTGCCGGCACTGATTCGAAAGGCGCATGAGGCAAAGGCGGCAGGCGAGGATCACATCACGATATGGGGTACGGGCACGCCGCGTCGAGAGTTTCTGCACGCCGACGACTGCGCAGACGCTTGCGTATTTTTAATGCGGCAATACTCGGATTTCGAGCACGTCAACGTCGGATCAGGAGAAGATATCGCGATCATCGACCTCGCACGGTTAGTCTGCAAGGTCGTCGGCTTCACCGGAGAAATCCACACGGATAAGACCAAGCCAGACGGTACGATGCGAAAACTTATGAGCGGGGACAAGCTTAGGCAAGCCGGGTGGACTCCGAGCGTAACTTTGGAAGCGGGTATCACAGCCGTGTACGAGAAATTCGCCTCGACCGACGAACTCTAGCACTCGCACCCTCTCATCAAGAAAGGGACTCGAACTGCCGTGGAGAGCCCAGCAAGACAACGCTTTTTGGCAATCAACAAGGAAATCTCAGACCTATACATGGAGCGCCGGGAAAAGCGATTTGTGTATGTTGACTTGATGCACAATAACCTAGGCTACCTTCTTAGGTCTCTATACATTGGACGAGCAGCCGCAATCATTACCGGCTGCGACCTAGTTGGTATTGGCGGTAATCCAGGCGTTGTAAAGCGATCAGCATATTTGGATCCGGCAGAGCTCGATATTGAACTAGCGGCGTCTTTTGGTGTTACGCGTGTTATCTTTGCGCCTACTTACGATCTTGTAGACACAAGGGAAGGTGCATGCTTGGCCGATCATCATGCAGCCCCAGACTATCTTTCCGCCAGAATGCTCAGCGATATAATCGAAGAAATTCAGCAAATATCTGACAATGATGGATTCCAGCTTGGAAGAATAGTGCAAGATACTTTCATGCGCTCTCATCTATTGCCCACCCTTTTGAGATGTCCAGCCTTACACTCGACGTTCGAGGAAGTAGAATTATTAGGTGCGTGGTTCAAAGAGCTTTTTGAAAACAATCCGCCGGAGGCCTTCGTATCGGGCCATATAGACTATTCACCTTGGGGCTTAGCTATGCAGCGCTGTATGGCAGCGGGCGGAAAATCTATTTACTATAGATGCGATGTCAGAACACCTATATATGTCTTGGGTGAAATGGATCGAAACGAGACATTAAATGGATTACTACGAAAGGCCGATAAAAAGGCTTACTATGATTATAGACATAGACTTTCATTGCCTCGGAAAAGTTTGGACATACGACATTCCCTGAATAACTCTGTTTCAAAAAACTGGCGCTGGGTCGAACATCCGAGCGACCATCACAGTTTTGAATGGCCTTTTAATAACGGTCTACCTACCGCGTGCTTGTTTACCCACACATTCACCGACCAACCCAGTGCTGATAAGTCGGCATTTGTCGATCATCTGCATTGGCTCGAACAGACACTCGAACACGCAAGAAAACGGTCTGACTACAATCTTTTTGTAAAAATTCATCCTTTAGACGGATTCTTTGATCTCACTGCGGCTATAGATCGATTGTCAGATAAATACCAAGATTCAAAAAATATTGTTTTCGTTCGCTCGCCTGTTCCTGCCGAGTTGATCGTAAGGGAGTGCAAGCTCGGAATAACTGTTAGAGGCACCCCGGCTCTTGAGTTCTCTGCACTTGGTCTGAGAATGCTTCTGGCGGGAAGAGCTTATTTTGATCACGTCGGCTCCATCACTTATTCACAATCTTCGGAAGAATATTTCTCCTACCTAGAAGATTTTCTTTTCAATCCGCAGCCAATGATCGACTCGTATGAGGCAAAAAGTTATGTTTCGTTTGACAGGTATTGGGCAGCCCCCCACTCGTCCTTGCTAGGATCATTTGATCCCCATCAGACAGCTCATGACATCTGGGCCAACGCGCTGCATCATTGCGCATCGACAGCATTCGAAATCGACGACATTACACAGTCCCTGGCAGAAGCATTCGACACTTGCGACCGACAAGGATTTGCACGCGCATTCCAGCGACGTAGTATTTCTTTTGATAGGGGCCATAATTGAAATGAAAAACTCTATCGATTGCTATATCCCGGCAAGGTTAGGCAGCTTAAGAGTGCCAGCAAAGAATCTCCGAATTCTAGGTGATCGCCCTTTAATAGCGCATACGATACGAACCCTTAAGCAGGTCAAAAACATATCGTCTTTCTGCGTTAACACAGAAAGTGCCATTATAGCAGATGTGGCCACGCGTTACGACTCCAACGTCTATATAAGAGACCCAAATCTCGCCAGTTCGGACACCTCTACAGACGATATAATATATAATTATGCCATTAATTCTATGGCAGATAATATTCTGATAGTAAATCCGACAGCTCCATTTTTAAAAAGCTCTTCCATAGACGCCGCAGCACAGCACTTTATAAAGACAAGACGGAGTTTATTTTCGTCTAACCAAATTCGAAGGCATGCCCTGTTCAGGGGCGCGCCTTTAAATTTTTCCTCGCATAGAAAAAGCCCAAGAACCCAAGAACTTGAACCCATAGCGCTCATAAACTTTATATTTATTTTTCTAAATAAAGCCGAAGTTATAGCTGCGTATGAGAGACAGGGCTACTGTCTCTACTCTTCGGACATGCAGCTCTGGCCTTTGGGTGGGTTGGAGGCCTGGGACATTGATGACGAGTTTGATTTCCAACTCGCGCAGTGGGCGATTAGCAAGCATGGACATCAGGAACCTGAGTACGCGCCTGAGGTGGCAGCAATGATAAAATTAGGTGCGCGTTTTGAAAGCTAAAGGCTCAGCAACGCCGGATCTCCGCCCTGCGCGGCGATGTTCACGCTGATCGCCTTTTCGGCCGCGTATCGGATCAGGCTGTTAGGTCCCCCCGCCTTGGGGCCCGTGCCTGACAGCCCTTCGCCGCCGAACGGCTGCACGCCGACGACCGCGCCGGTGATCGAGCGGTTGACGTAGACGTTGCCGGCGGGAACCAGGTCGACGACTTCGGCGGCGAAGGCTTCGATGCGGCTGTGGACGCCCAGGGTCAGGCCGTAGCCGCGCGCGGCGAGCTTGCCGGCGACCGACTTCAGGTCGGACGGGGCGTAGCGGTAGATGTGCAGGATGGGGCCGAAGACCTCACGCTCCAGGAAGTCGGGCGTGGGGATTTCGGCGATGGTAGGGGCGAACAGGTCGCCCTTTTCGGCGCCCATCGGCAGGGCGGCGCGGGCGATGACTTTGGCTTCCTTCGACAGGCGCTCGACGTGGGCTTCGAGGGCCCGGCGGGATTCGGGGTCGATAACGGGGCCGATGTCGGTCTTGGGGTCGCCGGGGTCGGCGACGGTCTGGACCGCCAGAGCGCCCTTCAGGCCCTCGATCAAGGCGTCGGCCGAATCCTTGGGCACATAGAGGACGCGTAGGGCCGAGCAGCGCTGACCAGCGGAGCCAAAGGCCGACTGGATCACGTCGTCGATGACCTGCTCCTTCAGCGCCGTCGTGTCGATGAACATGCCGTTCAGTCCGCCCGTCTCCGCGATGAAGGGGATAATGGCGCCCGGCCGGGCGGCGATGGAGCGATTGATGGCGGCGGCCGTGTCGGTGCCGCCGGTGAAGGCGACGCCATCGATGCCCGGATGGGTGACCAGGGCCGCGCCGACCGTCTCGCCACGCCCAGGGACCAGGGCCAACAGGTCAGGGTTCAGGCCGGCCTTGTGGTAGAGGCGGACGGCCTCGGCGGCGATCAGCGGCGTCTGTTCGGCAGGCTTGGCCAGAACTGCGTTGCCGGCGGCCAGAGCCGCAGCGATCTGACCGGTGAAGATGGCCAGGGGGAAGTTCCACGGCGAGATGCAGGCGAAGACGCCCCGTCCGTGCAGGAACAGCTGGTTGGTCTCGCCGGTCGGGCCCTTCAGCGTTTCCGGGGCGGTGAAGTCGCGCTCGGCCAGTAGGGCGTAATAGCGGCAGAAGTCGGCGGCCTCGCGCACCTCGGCGACGCCATCGTTCAGGGTCTTGCCCGCCTCGCGGCTGAGCAGGGCGACCAACCGATCCAGATCGGCCTCCAGCGCATCGGCCATGGCGCGCAGGACGATGGCGCGCTTGGCGCCGCCTTGGCGGTCCCATTTGACCTGAGCCTCGGCGGCGGCTTGGGCGGCGGCGTCGATGTCAGCCGCCTCGGCTTCCGAGACATGGCCCAGCACCTGTGATCGATCGAAGGGATTGGTCACGTCCTGAGCGTTGAGGCCGGCGCGCAGCTTGCCGCTGATGATCGGCCCGCTGGTCAACTTCTCGCGGTCGACCCCTTCCAGCGCTTTGGCGTGGGCTTCACGGTCGGCGGCCTGAGAATAATCGCGGCCGAGGGAGTTCTGACGATCGCCGTACATGTCTTTCGGAACCGGAATCTTGGGGTGACGGTCGGGCGCCTGCTCGACCAGGGAAATGGGATCGGCCGCGACGGCCGCGGCAGGCACGCGCTCGTCCAGCAGGGCGTGGACGAAGGAGGAGTTGGCGCCGTTTTCAAGCAGACGCCGCACCAGATAGGGCAGCAACTCTTCGTGCCCGCCAACGGGGGCATAGGCGCGGACGATGACGGTTTCGTCGGCCCAGGCTTCGTGAGCGGCGTCGTACAGCGCCTCGCCCATGCCGTGCAGCCGCTGGTGCTCGACCGTGACGCCGTGATCACGCGCCATACGCCGCACGGCCGCCAGCGTATGGGCGTTGTGACTGGCGAACTGGGAATAGATCGCCGGCGCGGCCTCGATCATGGCCTTGGCGCAGACGAGGTAGTTCAGATCGGTCGCCGCCTTGGTCGTATAGACGGGATAGTCGGTGCGGCCGAACACTTGGGCGCGCTTGATCTCGGTGTCCCAATAGGCGCCCTTGACCAGGCGCACCATCAGACGACGGCCGGAGCGCCGGGCGAGGTCGGCGACCCGCTCGATCGTCTCCCGACCGCGCTTCTGATAGGCCTGAACCGCAAGACCGAGCCCCGTCCAGCCGCCCAGCGACGGTTCGTGCGCCAGCCGGTCCAGCAGTTTCAGCGACAGGGCCAGACGGTCGGCCTCTTCGGCGTCCATCGTATAGTTGATGTCGTATTTCGCCGCGATCTGGGCCAGACGCAGGATGCGGGGATACAGGGTCGCCCAGACGTCATCCTCATGCGTCGCCTCATAGCGGGGCGACAGGGCCGACAGTTTCACCGACACGCCGTGGCCGTGCTCCGGTCCCTGGCCCTTGGATGTCTTGCCCACCGCCTCGATGGCGTCGGCATAGATCTTCTCATAGCGGTCGGCGTCGGCCATGGTCCGGGCGCCTTCGCCCAGCATGTCGAAGCTGCACAGCCAGCCTTCCTTGTTCGATCGCTTCAGCGCGCTCTGGATGGTGCGGCCGACGACGAACTGCTCGCCCATGATCTTGACGGCGGTGGCCACGGCCTGGCGGATGACCGGCTCGCCCAGTCGGCCGGCGATCCGCTTCAGGAAGCCGGGCAGGTCGCTGCGCGCCTCGTCATCCACATCGACCAGCTTGCCGGTCAGCATCAGACCCCAGGTCGAGGCGTTGACGAACAGGCTGTCGGACTGACCCAAGTGGGCGGCCCAGTCGGCCGAGCCGATCTTCTCGGCGATCAGGCGATCGCGGGTGTCCTCGTCCGGCACGCGCAGCAGGGCCTCGGCCAGACACATCAGGGCCAGACCCTCGCGGGTCCCCAGCGAGAATTGCTTCAGGAAGCTTTCGACGACCCCCTGCTTCTTCTGGCTGCGGCGGGCGTGTTCGACAAGGGCCGTCGCCTCGGCGACCACATCGGCCCGTTCGACCGCATCCAGCGGCATGCGCGCCAGATTGGCGGCGACGGCCTCACGTTCGTCACGGAACTTGTGCGTATCCAGACCGTCCCAGGCGGCCAGGCTCGAAGGCAGGAAGGCGGGCGTGGTCATAGGCGACAAATCCTGTGGATTTCAGCCGTATAGGCCGGAGTTCGTTGAAGGTGCTTCGTATGATATCAAGTCAGGCCGAAGATTATTCGGCTTTGAGGCCTGATTTTCGATGATTGATATCGACGCCGTCGACCGTCGCATCCTGCGGGTTTTGCAGGCGGACGGCCGCCTTTCCAACGCCGAGCTGGCTCGCCAGTGCAACCTGTCGCCCGCCGCCTGTTTCGAACGGGTCAAACGGCTGCGCGAAAAGAAGATTATCACCGGCTACGCCGCCATGATCGACCCAACCCAGGTCGGTCGCGATCTGCTGATCTTCGTCGAGGTCCTGCTGGACCGCACCACTGGCGACGTCTTCGAGGCCTTCGCCGCCGCCGTGCGCAGCCAGCCCGAGGTGCTGGAGTGCCACATGGTCGCCGGCGGCTTCGACTATCTGATCAAGGCCCGCGTCGCCGACATGGACGCCTATCGGGCCTTCCTGGGCGACGTTCTGGTGCGGATGCCAGGCGTGCGCGAAACGCGGACCTATGCGGTGCTGGAAGAGGTGAAGTCGACGACGGTGCTACCGCTTTGATGGGCCCCATCACCTCGACTTTGAGTGGCGCAGCGTCTCATCGAAACTGCTTTGGCATCCCAAAGATGGTGACGGCACCGCTTGCTTCCCCTAATAGGGCACATCAATCTTCAAGATCGCAGTGTTAACATATGACCACTATCTATCCCGTCATTATGTGCGGCGGTTCGGGAACGCGTTTGTGGCCTGCCTCCCGGCCCTCGTTGCCGAAGCAGTTTATACCTCTCGCTGGAAATCGATCTTTGTTCCAAGAGACGGCCACCCGGGTGGCCGTGCTGGCGGGCGAGGACGGTGAGTTAATTGTTGTTGGAGGCATCGCTCACAAGCGCACCATAATCGAACAGCTTGATGAGATCGGCGTAACCGCTGTCATACTACTCGAACCCGAGGGTCGAGACTCGTCCGCAGCTATGGCAGCCGCTGCTCTTTGGACGACAGGCCGAGCACCGGACGCGGTCAATCTTTTCGTCGCTTCGGACCATCATATTCCTGACGCCGACGCATTTCGGATGTCTGTTATGGAAGGCGTCGCGAGTGCTGAACGGGGCCGGATCGTCACGTTGGGGGTTGTGCCCACCGAGGCCTCATCAGCCTATGGATACATCGCTCCGTCCGGACCGATGCTGTCGGATGTGGCCGCCTTCGTTGAAAAGCCGGACCAAGCAACGGCCCATCGTTACATTTCCGAGGGCTACCTTTGGAACAGCGGAAACTTTATTGTTCGCGCTGATGTCCTAGGAAAGGAAATCGCCGATCAAGCGCCTGCAGTTGGAGCGGCGGTTCAGGTCGCGCTCTCCCAAGCGGAAGTAGAACACCGGTGCATAACCTTGGGCTCAGCCTTCGAGACAGCGCCCAAAATCTCAATCGACTATGCTGTGATGGAAAAAACGACGCGTGCGTCGGTTCTCCCTGTTCGCTTCGAGTGGTCGGACCTCGGTGCCTGGGACGCGGTGCAAGCCTCGGGCGAAGGCGATGTTGGTCTTCATATCCTAGAGGAGTCGGAAGGTTGCCTCGTTCGTGCGTGCGACGGCGTAATGGTCGCGGCCATCGGTCTCAAGGATGTTGGCATCATCGTGGAACGCGATGCGGTGCTGGTCACCGACCTTAAAAAGAGTCAGGATGTCAAGAAGGTTGTCGAGCGACTGCGCAAGCTGGCCCCTCAACATCTCGACTTCCCGTCGGCCAAGCCTCTGGAAACTCTGGAAGCAGGAGCCACTCGCCTGACGACATGGCTGAGACAGGCCGCACTCCCGGCCTGGTCCAGCCTGGGTCAAGACGAAACCGGCGCATTCGAAGAGGTCTTGGCGCTTGACGGGCGACACATCACTTCATCGCGTAGGGCGCGTGTCCAAGCGCGTCAGCTGCAAGTCTACGCTGAGGCGGGCCGCCAAGGATGGCGCGGGCCATGGAAGGCCGTTGTTCAGAGCGGTCTAGATTGCCTCAAATGGACTTATCTGCGCCCGGATGGCCAGATGCGAACCTTGCTGGCGGCAGACAAATCTGCGCTGGACGAGACGGCGATGGTCTACGATCAAGCCTTCTTCATTTTTGCGCTTGCCTGCATCTCAGCCGCAATTCCGGGCTCTGCGCTTGAAGATGAAGCCGCTATGATCCGCGATCTGCTTGTCCAACGGTCGGATGAGAAGGGCGGGATAAAGGAAGCTGGAAGCCATCCCTATCAATCCAACGCCCACATGCACCTTCTTGAAGCGGCCTTAGCATGGGAAGAGGTCGGCGGGGGCGATGAATGGAATGCGCTCTCCGACCAAATCGTTCACCTAGCCCGCACTCAATTTATTGACGCCGAAAGTGGCAATCTGCGCGAGCATTTTGACTCGGATTGGCTGCCGGCCGCAGGCGACGACGGCCGCCTGGTCGAACCTGGTCATCAGTTTGAATGGGCATGGCTGATGGCGCGGTACGGTCGCAGCCGAAAGGATCAGGGAGCAATCGCAGACGCGTGGAGACTGTATGAAGCAGGCTTGGTAGGCATCGACCAGAAACGCAGCGTCGCCATCGACGCTATAGATGTCGACGGCAGTCCACGTAGCGCACGCTCTCGTCTATGGCCCCAAACCGAATGGCTCAAAGCTTCCCTCATACTTGCAACACTAAATGATGATGGGCGTCGCGCCCGATGTCTCGACCAGGCGGCGCGTGCGCAGCGAGCGCTTTGGCGCTATTTGACAGCAGAAGGACTGTGGCATGATAAGATGTTAGAGAACGAGAGCTTTATCGACGAACCTGCGCCCGCGAGTTCATTCTATCACATCATGGCCGCGTATGTTCAGACGCGTCAAACACTCTTGGATCTGAGCCCTAGCTTAAGCGCCGATTTATCGCTCTAGCTCCATACCCAATCAGTTTGCATTTAGCGCTCAAAGAGATTGCAAAGTTTCGGACGTGATCCGGATCGGGCGCCGGCGAGGCGGTGCAGCGGGACGCGGGCCGTGGGTGAGTCTTAGACAAGTCGCCCAACGAGCCTCTCGCAGCGGACGGACAACGAGTACCAACGTGGTTTCTATAGTAGCGACCCCGCCCGGACGCAGGTTCCGCCTCTAAACAATGCAGCTGGCTGAGCGGGCGAAAATGCGAACCGCATCACTCATTGAACCCGACGCCCCAGCATTCCCGCAGTTACGATCTCGTGGCCTGCCTCAACGATAAAGCCATCAATTTGATATTTGGCCGAATTGAAATTTCTTGACGTGTTGCGCCGCGGCGGCAAGCGCCCCGACGACTTCTCATCCGTCGGTGGACTCTGTACACCATCACTTAATGAACGGTGGTTGTGTACAGAGCCCAGCATGACAACCAGCTTGCAGCCCGAATGAAGGCTATCGCATGCCTACTCTGCTGAACGGATCAGACCGAGCTACGATTAGATCGCACGAAGCTAGGTCTCCGAGGTCATCCGCCTTGACGGGCAGCAGCTCGGCCTTGGTGGTGATGCGCCAGAATCTAAATCCCATCAGCCCAAGCCGAGCGGCCACTTCTTGAGGGTCTGCGCGGGAGCGCATCTGCACTACATCCCACTCCATACACAGTATTATATCAGGCTGTTGCAGAAGGGCATGAGCTCCAGATAGGATCAATGGCTCGGACCCTTCCGCATCAATCCGAAGCAACCTTACTTTAGGCAAGTTGAGGTCATCCAAGCGGATTGCTTCGACCTCAAGCACCTGAGTGTCGACGCCTAGCGCATTATCTCCAACGTAGACGTGACCGCCGCCGCCGTACTGTCTGGAAATCGAGAATTTCAGCGTGCCAACCGTGTCGCTTACAACCTTTTGGACTATTTGAACCCAAGGAGCATACCCATTTATGCGGACTGACTTCGCGGCAAGTGCGGCAAGTCTTGGATTTGCCTCAAAGGACAGAACACTTCCACGAGGCCCCACACTATGAGCCATTGCGATAGTATAAAATCCGACGTGACCGCCAACTTCCACCACACGGTCACCAGGCGCAAGCAGACTCAGCACCACCTTAGCGATCCAAGGTTCCCAAGTTCCATGGGCGATTAGGTGAGCGCAGACACTTTCCTCCAACGGATCGACATAGATAAAATGACCGCTATTAAGCCTCGTAAGGGCCAAGCCGTCGCCTAGATAGAAATAAGGTCGCGCAAGCAGATCTTTACCCGAAGCGCTCCTTTTCGGCCTCCAAAACTTGGAAACCGATTTCGACCAGTTTTTCATGACGCTTTCCGAGTTTATGACGGCTAATGCCGCTGCAGAGCCAATGCTCGCCAGCCAGGGTAGATCGCCGCTTATCCTATTGGTATTGACCAAACAACTGCTACCGTCTCGCCTTCGTCGTTCGAACCGTCTAGAAGTTCGCCCCTTACCAACGGCTCAGGGTCCGCCCGCCTCAATGCGCATCGTTCTGGCCACCGACGCCTGGGAACCTCAGGTCAATGGCGTCGTCCGCACCTTGACGCGCACAGTCGCGGAATGCCGCGGCATGGGCCATGAAGTCGAGGTCATCGAACCCAGTCTGTTCAAGACCATCCCCTGCCCTACCTATCCCGAGATCCGGCTGGCGCTGGGTGCGGAAGAAGAGATCCGAGAGATGCTGCGCGCCTTCGAACCCGAGGCCGTTCACATCGCCACCGAAGGCCCGATCGGCATCGCCACGCGGCGGATTTGCGTGGAATGGAAACTACCGTTCACGACCAGCTATCACACCAAATTTCCCGAATATGTTTCGGCGCGTTTCCCGATCCCGGTTCAGGTCGGCTATGCCTACATGAAATGGTTCCACAAGCCGTCGGGCCGGCTGATGGTGGCGACCCCGACCCTGCGTGACGAACTGGTCGAGCATGGATTCAAGAACGTCTCCCCCTGGTCGCGGGGCGTGGACACGGACGTTTTCAATCCCGACTTGGAGCGCATCTACGACGAGCTTGGCGGCAAGGACTGGCCGCGCCCCTTCTTCCTGAACGTCGGTCGTGTGGCGGTCGAGAAGAACATCGAGGCTTTCCTGCAACTCGACCTGCCCGGGACCAAGATCGTTGTGGGCGATGGCCCGGCGCGCGCCGATTTGGAAGAGAAGTATCCCGAGGCCAAGTTCCTGGGCGCCAAGTTCGGCGACGATCTGGCCCGCTGTTTCCGCGACGCTGATGTCTTCGTCTTCCCCAGCTGGACCGACACCTTCGGCCTGGTTATCCTCGAGGCCATGGCAGCTGGCACGCCGGTCGCGGCCTATCCGGCCCACGGCCCGATCGACATCATTCCGGGATCGAACGCAGGCGCAATCGACAAGAATCTCAAGGCCGCCTGCCTGAAATGCCTCGAGCTCGATCGCAAGGCGGTGCGCGCCTATGCTGAGAAGTTCAGCTGGCGCGCCTCAGCCGAGCAGTTTGTCGAGAACCTGCAACCCTATCCCGAACCCGAGCGCGGCCGCTTCTGGCGTCGCCTTCGGCGCATCGCCCGAATTCGCAAACGCGCCGCTGCCTAACCTAAACCATCAATCAACGCGTTCTGCGACGCGTTTGGCCGAAACATCGACCGACAGGACACCCAATGCTCAAGCCTCGTCAGGATATGACGCCCAACACGGCAGCGTACGAGACGCAAGCCCTCGTGAAACCGACAGGCTTTCGCGAATATGATGCGCGCTGGATCCTGGAAAAGGAAATCAACCTTCTCGGCATTCAGGCTCTGGGCCTTGGCCTAGCCACCTATGTCCATGAGATCGGCGTGACGCCGAAGATCGTCACCGGCCACGACTTCCGCGGGTATAGCCTCAGCGTCAAACAGGCGTTGATCCTCGGGCTGCTGGAAGGCGGGATGGAGGTTCTGGACGTAGGCCTGGCCTTGTCGCCCATGGCCTATTTCGGTCAGTTCGAACTGGATGCGCCGTGCGTCGCCATGGTCACCGCGAGCCACAATGAGAACGGCTGGACGGGCGTCAAGATGGGGGCGAACAAGCCCCTCACTTTCGGTCCCGATGAAATGGGGCGGCTGAAAGAGATCGTACTGAATGGTGAAGGCGTGGCCCGGCCGGGCGGCAAGCTGGTGCGGGTTGAAGACTTCCGCGAAACCTATGTCGCCGAAGTGGCCTCAAAGGTTCAAATCAAGAGACCGCTAAAGGTCGTCTGCGCCTGCGGCAACGGCACGGCCGGCGCCTTCGCCCCCGACGCCCTGCGCCGCATGGGCGTCGAGGTGATCGAGATGGACACGGACCTCGACTACACCTTCCCCAAGTACAACCCGAACCCCGAAGATCATGCCATGCTTGTCCAGATGGCGGAGCGCGTGCGCGAGACGGGCGCCGATCTGGCCTTGGGCTTCGACGGCGACGGCGACCGTTGCGGCGTGGTGGACGACACGGGCGAAGAAATCTTCGCCGACAAGATCGGCCTGATGCTGGCCCGCGACTTGTCCAAGGTCTATCCGGACAGCACTTTCGTCGTCGATGTGAAATCGACCGGCCTATACAAGACCGATGAGGTGCTGAAGGCGAATGGCGCCGAGGTCGTGTACTGGAAAACGGGCCACTCCTACATCAAGCGCAAGACCGCCGAGCTGGGCGCCCTGGCCGGGTTCGAGAAGTCGGGCCACTTCTTCATGGCCGGCGACCTGGGTCACGGCTACGACGACGGCCTGGTCGCGGCCGGCGCCGTCTTGGCCATGCTGGACCGCAATCCAGACAAAAAGCTCAGCGAACTGAAGACCGCCCTGCCGGACGCCTGGACCAGCCTGACCATGTCGCCGCATTGCGACGACGAGCTGAAGTACGGCGTGCTGGAGCGGATCGTGAAGGAGTATTCCGATCTGGCCGCAGCCGGCGGCGAAATCCTGGGTCGCAAGATCGTCGAGGCGATCACCGTCAACGGCGTTCGCGTGCACCTGGAAGACGGCTCTTGGGTCCTGGTCCGCGCTTCGTCCAACAAGCCGGAGCTGGTCGTGGTGGTCGAAAGCATGCGGTCCGAAGACGACATGCGCGACCTGTTCCGCAAGGAGATCAAACCGCGCCTCGCCGCTTATCCTGAAATCGGCGCCTTTAATCAGGAAATCTGAAAGATCACCGAGGACTGAACCAATCGCGCCCCTGACCGCTTCCCTCTCGGCTGCTGCCAGGAGGGAAGATTGCCGCGCTACTTTTTCCATACCCAGAACGGCGATTGCATCCGCGACGATCAGGGCGAGGAATTGAGAAGCGTGGACGCGGCGCGCGAGGAGGCTGTCGCAGTGCTAGGTGAGATCCTGCGTTACAGGAGGGCCTCGTTCTGGACGACCCGCGCCTTCAGCGTCATCGTTACCGATACTGACGGCCACACTGTCGTCAGCGTCACTGCGACCGCTTCCGATGACGCGCCTGACGGCTGGAGCCTGGGGGACAGCCCACGATGAGCAAACGCCAAGCTGCGCCCAAGATCACGACCTTGGTCGAGAAACTGTCGTTGCGGGACCGCCTTTCTTCCGACGAGATCGACGCTCTGCAAAAAGTGCTTGATGCGCCCAAGACCGTCGCTGCCGGGTCTGATCTCGTTCGTGAACATACCCGGCCGTTATCCAGCACACTGCTGATCGACGGCTTTTCCGCCCGCTACTCCACCTTGGAGGACGGCTCGCGTCAGATCACGGAAATCAATGTGCCTGGCGATTTCATCGATCTGCACAGCCTGTTGATGAAACAGATGGATCACGGCGTCGTCGCCCTGACGGAATGCGTCGTCGCCGAGGCTGCGCATAGCGGATTGATCGACATCACCGAACGCTATCCGCATCTGACGCGCCTGCTCTGGCTGGACACCATCATCGACGCCGCCATCCACCGACAATGGCTGGTCGCCATGGGCCGGCGCAGCGGTCTGGGCCATCTGGCGCATCTGGTGTGCGAGCTTTACCTGCGTCTCCAAGCCGTCGGCCAGACCGGCGAAATGACCTTCGATCTGCCCTTGACCCAGGCGGTCCTGGGCGATGCCTTGGGGCTGTCGACGGTGCATGTCAGTCGTCTGGTTTCGGAACTGCGCAGCGAAGGCGTGATCAACTGGGCGGGCGGTCGGATCGATATTCTGGACTGGCGGCGGCTGGCGGAAATCGCCGAGTTCGACCCCACCTATCTCAGACTCCAAAGCGATCCCGTTTGATCACTTAACGCATGTTATCGCACACAACGACGAGGGGTCGTTTAGACGATACATGTCCAAGCCTCCTCTCGCGCGGCTTTTATTGTCCGCCTTCGCCGCCCAATGTGTAGATGAAGGGGACGCGCATGAAGCCACGGCGGGCGAAAACATCTCGGCCCTGCAAGGGGGCGAGCCGGCGGTCACCTTGATCCTGTCCGGCGTTGCGGCGCGGCGGGGTTCTGACGGACTGCTTTCGCGGGGTCTGGCCTCAGAAGACGATGCGATCAACTTTGACGCCGTCATGGGCGAAGCCGAAAGGGAGACCGCTGTCTGGCTGACGCCAGGCCGTTTCCTGTCCGTATCCGCCCGCAAACTGGCGCAGAAGATGGATCGTGATACCTTGGTCCAGGCGGCTTTGACAGATCTGCGTCGCCGCAACGCCGCGCTTCAGGTTGAACTTTCCCGCCACGCCACACTGAAGGTCGCCCAGCGATTGGCCGCGCTGATGCTGGACGTCAGGGCGCGCAATGGCGGCGACCTTCTCGCCTTGCGCCAAACCGAGCTGTCAGACCTGATGGCGGTGCGCCGCGCCAGCATATCGACCGCCTGCACGGAATTGTGCGCCGCCGGCGCCGTGCGGCTCCGACGCGGCGCGATCCAGATCATTGATGCGGGCGCGCTTCGCCGCTTGGCGGGCGAGCCTCACTCGACCGTGACGGACTTGGCCAGGTTGCGGGGCTGATCGACGTCAGTGCCCTTCTGAACGGCTGTGTAGTAGGCCAGAAGCTGCACCGGCACGGCATAGACCAGAGGCGCGATCAGCGGGTGGCAGTCGGGGGCATGGATGCGGCGAATGCCGGCGCCGTGCGGATCGGGCGCCTTTTCCGGCGCGATCATGATGACCGGGCCGCCCCGGGCAGCGACCTCCTGCAGGTTGGACGCGGTCTTTTCGAACACGTCGTCCAGCGGAGCCAGGGCGATGGTCGGGGTCTCTTCATCGATCAGGGCGATGGGGCCGTGCTTCAGCTCGCCGGCGGCATAGCCCTCGGCATGGATATAGCTGATCTCCTTTAGCTTCAGCGCGCCTTCCATCGCCAGCGGGAACATGGCGCCCCGGCCCAGGAAAAGGACATCGTCGGCCTTTGACAGATCGTGAGTCACGGCGCGGATGCTCTCGCCCATCGTCAGGGCCTCGGCGATCAGGCGCGGGCTCTCGAACAGGGCCTTGACCAGCTCGGCCTCGGTCGCAGCATCGATCCGGCCGCGCGCCACGCCAGCCGCCACGGCCAGGGCCAGCAGGGCCGCAACCTGGGCGGTGAAGGCCTTGGTCGAGGCGACGCCGATCTCGGGCCCGGCAGGGGTGGGCCACAGGACGGCGGCTTCGCGCGCCATGGAGGACGAGTGAACATTGACGACGGCGGCGGTCTGCAACCCTTGCGCCTTGCACCAGGTCAGGCTGGCCAAGGTGTCGGCGGTCTCGCCCGACTGGCTGACGGCGACGGCCAAGGTGGATTTCGACACCGCAGGCGAGCGATAACGGAACTCCGACGCGATCTCGACGTCGCAGGGCAGGCCGGCGAGCTTCTCGAACGCGTAGCGGCCGATCTGGCCGGCGTAGAAGGCGGTGCCGCAGGCGACGATCTGGATGCGGTCGATGGCGGCGAAATCGACGGGATTGGTCTTGGCCTTTCCCGTCACCAGGTCGAGATATTCCGACAGGGTGTGCTGGACGCTGTCGGGCTGTTCATGGATTTCCTTCTCCATGAAGTGGCGATATTCGCCCTTCTCGACCATGGCCGAGGAGGCGGAGACCTGGACGATGGCGCGTTCGACCGGCTTGCCCGCCCCGTCGAACATCTGGGCGCCGGCCTTGGTCACGGCGACGTAATCGCCCTCTTCCAGATAGGAAATCTTCTGGGTGAACGGACCGACCGCGAGGGCGTCCGAGCCCAGATACATTTCGTTCTCGCCCCAGCCGACCACCAAGGGGCTGCCGCGTCGCGCGCCGAGGATCAGGTCGTCCGTCCCGTCGATCAGCACCGCCAGCGCATAGGCGCCGGTCAGGCGGTCGAGGGTGATCTTGAACGCCTCAAGCGGCGCGCTCCCGGCGTTCAGTTCGGCGTCCAGCAGGTGGGCGATGACCTCGGTATCGGTCTGGCTTTCGAAGACATGGCCTTCGGCCGCCAGTTCGGCCTTCAACTCGGCGAAGTTCTCGATGATGCCGTTATGGACCAGGGTGACACGACCGGCCTTGTGCGGGTGGGCATTCTCCGTCGTCGGCGCACCGTGGGTGGCCCAGCGCGTATGGCCAATGCCGACGGTCGCCGTCATCGGATCCTCGGCCAGGACGGCCTCCAGATTGCGGATCTTGCCCTTGGCGCGGCGGCGCTCGACCGAGCCGTCCACAACGGCGGCGACGCCGGCGGAATCATAGCCGCGGTACTCCAGGCGTTTCAGGCTGTCGATCAGCCTGGGAACGACAGGACCATTGCCGGTGACGCCGATGATGCCGCACATGAGCGAAGGCTCCGAGAAGTCAGGAAAAGGGCGCCGCTTTGCACTGGCGGCGATCCGGGGCTAAGCCACACATCAAGCCCCATCGGCCGTCTATGCAATCTTAAGGCGGGCCGCATCAAAAAAGGGGTTTCGGAACGTTACCCGAAACAAAGGACCGCACCTTGGGCGACAGAAAATACTTCGGCACCGACGGCATTCGCGGACGCGCCAACACCTATCCGATGACGGCCGAGGTCGCGCTGCGCGTGGGTCTGGCCGCCGGGAAACTGTTCCGCACCGACGACGACCGCCGCCATCTGGTGGTGATCGGCAAGGACACCCGCCTGTCGGGCTATACGATCGAGCCGGCCTTGGTGGCCGGTTTCGCTTCGGTCGGAATGGATGTGCGCACCTTCGGACCCGTGCCGACGCCCGGCGTGGCCATGCTGACCCGCTCGATGCGCGCCGATCTGGGCGTGATGATCTCGGCCTCGCACAACGACTATGCCGACAACGGCATCAAGCTGTTCGGCCCGGACGGCTACAAGCTGTCGGACGAGATCGAGCTGAAGATAGAGGCCATGATGGATCAGGGTCTCGACCAAGGCCTGGCGCCGTCGAACAAGCTGGGGCGGGTCAAACGGATCGACGATGCGCAAGCCCGCTATATCGAAATCGCCAAACAGGCCTTCCCCAAACGGCTGACGCTGCAAGGGCTGCGCATCGCCGTCGATTGCGCCAACGGCGCAGGCTACAAGGTCGCGCCCACCACCCTGTTCGAACTGGGCGCCGAAGTCTTCCCCGTCGGCGTGACGCCGAACGGCACCAACATCAACGCCGAGTGCGGCTCGACCCATCCGGCGACCCTGGCCGATGCGGTCAAACGCTACCGCGCCGATATCGGCATCGCCCTGGACGGCGACGCGGACCGACTGATCATCTGCGATGAGACGGGTCGGGTCGTGGACGGCGATCAGATCATGGCCCTGGTCGGGCTGGACTGGGCCAGGCGCGGTCTCCTGACCGGCGGGGGCGTGGTGGCCACCGTCATGTCCAACCTGGGGCTGGAGCGCAAACTGAAGTCCGAAGGCTTGACGCTGGAGCGGACCAAGGTCGGCGACCGCTATGTCATGGAACGGATGCGCGAAGGCGGCTTCAACATCGGCGGCGAGCAGTCCGGCCACATCATCCTGCACGACCACGCCACCACCGGCGACGGCCTGATGGCGGCGCTGCAGGTGCTGGCCGTCCTGGTCGAGTCCGGCAAGCCGATGAGCGAACTGGCCCGCCAGTTCGATCCGGTGCCGCAAAAGCTGGAAAACGTCCGCTTCACCGCCGACAAGCCGCTGGAAAGCGACACGGTCAAGGCCGCCATCGCCGAGGCCGAAGCGGCCCTGAGCGGTCAGGGGCGGCTGCTGGTGCGTCCTTCGGGCACGGAAAAGCTGATCCGCGTCATGGCCGAGGGCGACGACGAGGCGCTGGTGAAGCGCGTGGTGGCGGATGTCGCGGGCGCGGTGCGCTCAGCCTAGGGCTTGCAGGCCGCCGGCGGGTCGCCGTCGCGTTCCCACAGTTTGCAGGACCGGTCGATCTCCCCTTGGATCAAGTCGCAAGGGTTGGCGGCGTTGCAGGGCGGACGGGTCGCCGGGCTGACCTGGATGCAGCGCTCGACCAACCGGGCCGAGGCGGCGGCGCCGATGGCGTCGCGGCAGGGGACCTCGCTGATGGGCACCGGCTGGGCGGGCATGTCCGGTCCTTCGGGAATGCTGGCCTCGACGTCCTCGGCCGGTTTGGTCGCTTCCTTCTCCGCAGCCGCCGGCTTGGCGGGCGCGGCAGGCGGCGGAGCGTCCGGCGCCAATGGAACCGCGTCGATGACGTCGCTGCGTGCCGCCGTGTCCCCGGGCGTAGGCTGATCGGCTGGATCAGCGCGCTGACATCCGGCCATCAACACAACGCAGGCGGCCATCGAAAGCCAGGGGGATCGACGCATCGACTTGTCTCCGGTCAGGACTGACCGAACGAGGATGCCCGTCGGCGCCCCGAGGTGAAACCCCCTTATCGCTTCACCGCCGCCAGGGCCGCCTTCTGGAGGGCGAACAGTTCGGTGCAGCCGATCTCGGCCAGCGAGAAGAGCCGATCGAACTCGGCGCGTGAGAAGCCGCGCTTTTCGCCGGTGGCCTGGACCTCGACGATCTGGCCCGAGCCGGTCAAGACGAAGTTCGAATCCGCCTCGGCCTCGGAGTCCTCTTCGTAATCCAGGTCCAGAACCGGCACGCCGTCGCAGACGCCGCACGACACGGCCGCCACCTGGTCCGTGATCGGGTCGGCCTTCAGCACGCCCTCGTCGCGCAGATAATTCAGGGCCAGGCTCATGGCGACCCAGGCGCCGGTGATGGATGCGGTGCGGGTGCCGCCGTCGGCCTGGATGACGTCGCAGTCGACCAGCACCTGACGTTCGCCGAGCGCTTTCAGGTCCACCACGGCGCGCAGCGAGCGGCCGATCAATCGCTGGATCTCTTGTGTGCGGCCCGACTGTTTGCCGGCGGCGGCTTCACGACGCCCGCGCGTATGGGTGGCGCGGGGCAGCATGCCGTATTCGGCGGTTACCCATCCCTGGCCCGAATTGCGCATCCAGCCCGGCACCTTGTCCTCGATCGAGGCGGTGACCAGCACCTTGGTGTTGCCGAAACTGATCAGGCACGAACCCTCAGCATAGCGGTTGACGCCGGTCTCGATGGTCACGGGACGCAGTTGATCGTCGGTGCGTTGCGAATGGCGCATGGGAAGGGTCCTTGGAAGTCTGACCTTGGAAGCTGTGGCGGCGGTGCTTATCCTGAAACCGTGAGCCTGTATGCCCCGAAAAACCCGCCGTTCGACGCCGGCCCATCTCCGAATCTGGCCCTCGCGGGTCTGGCGGGGCTGGATGCGCGGGCGCGCGACATCTTCCGTCGCATCGTGGAATCCTATCTGGAGACCGGTGAGCCGGTCGGGTCGCGGACCCTGTCGCTGGGCGGAATCGCCCTGTCGCCAGCCTCGATCCGCAACACAATGCAGGATCTGACCCTTGCGGGCCTCTTGGCCGCGCCACACACCTCGGCCGGGCGGATCCCGACCCACGCGGGCCTGCGCCTATTCGTGGATGGCCTGCTGGAGGTCGGCGACCTGACCAAGGAAGAGCGGCGCGAGATTGACGGGCGGCTGGCGGGGCGCGGTCGGAACTTCGAGGCGGCGCTGGATGAAGCCTCGAACCTGCTGTCGGGCCTGGCCGGCGGCGCGGGCGTCGTCTCCAGCCCGGTGCGCGATTCCGGTGTCAAACATGTTGAGTTCGTCGCCTTGGGCGGTGATCAGGCCCTGGCGGTCATCGTCGCCGACGACGGCACGGTCGAGAACCGCATCATGACCCTGTCGGCCGGGGTCACGCCGTCGACCCTGGTCGAGGCCTCCAACTTCCTGAACGCCCGCCTGCGCGGCCGTCCTTTCGCCGACGCCCGGCGCGAGATGACGCAAGAGCTGGAAATCGCACGGCGTGAACTGGACCAGACCGCCGCCCGCCTGGTCGAGGACGGGTTCGCTGCATGGTCCGGCGGCGCGGACCGGGAGCGCGCCCTGATCGTACGGGGTCGCGCCAACCTGCTTCAGGACCGGGAAGGCCTGGCCGATCTGGAACGGGTCCGCGTCCTGTTCGACGATCTGGAGCAGAAGGAACAGCTGATCGGCCTGCTGGACGGCGTCGATGCGGCCCAGGGCGTGCGCATTTTCATCGGCGCGGAGACACGGTTGTTTTCACTTTCGGGTTCCGCCGTGATCGCGGCGCCCTATATGAGCGGCCGACAGCGGGTTCTGGGCGCCATCGGCGTGATAGGCCCCGCAAGACTGAACTACGCCCGTGTCATTCCGTTGGTGGACTATACCGCCCGGGTGCTGGGCCGGATGCTGGACGGGAACGACAAGTGAGCGACAAGCCCCTTAACGACGAACTGAACGCCGTGGACGCCGACATGGCCGAAACCAATGCCGAACACGGCCTGGACGCCCATCCGTCAGACGATCTGGCGCCGCTGGACGCCGTGATCGCCGAGCGTGACGAATGGAAGGACCGCGCCCTGCGCGTCGCCGCCGAGATGGAAAATCTGAAGCGCCGTTCGGAGACGCAGCAGAACGACGCCCGCGCCTTCGCCATCCAGCGCTTCGCCAAGGACCTGCTGGGCGTCGCCGACAATCTGGAACGCGCCCTGATGGCTGCGCCCAAGGACGCCGAAGGCGCAACGGCCGGTCTGGTGACCGGGCTGGAACTGACGCAGAAGGCCTTGCTGCAGGCTTTCGACGCCAACGGCCTGAAGCGCGTCGCGCCCCAGGCCGGCGAGGCCTTCAATCCGCATCTGCACCAGGCGATGATGGAACAGCCGTCTGAGACCGTGCCTGGCGGTTCGGTGATCCAGACCATGCAGTCCGGTTTCGAACTGTTCGGCCGCACCGTCCGCCCCGCCATGGTGGTCGTCGCCGCCAAGGGATCCGGCGCCCAGGCCCCCAACCCCTACGGCGCCGCCCCCGCCGCCGACGGTCAGGCCTTCGACAGCAAGGCCTGATCCGCAGTCGTCAGGCGGCGTCGGTCAGAACTGACGCCGCCAGGCTCCGATCAGGGCGAACTCCGGCGGCGCGTCTGCGACGTGGCGCGGCTCGCGGCTGGCAACGGCTTGCAGCGTCATGCTGGACCCATCCCACAGCTGGCGTTCGCCACCGAGGATGAAGTCGATCTGGCGGCCGCTGGGCGTCGCCGAGAAGCTGCGACGCGAATAGGTCAGCGGATCGAAATATTCGACAGGAACATCCGCCAGCATGGCCGAGAAGGTTCCACGCTCGATCCTGAGCGGCTGAGCCAGGGTGAAACTGATTCGGTCGCAGATCATCGAACAGCCCGTAAGCAGGCCCAGCCGCCAGTTCGAACTGATCGCCGCCTGATCCATCGACAGGAACCGGCCCTCGATCCGGGTCGACCCCATCCCCGCCTCGCCGATCAGGCGCAGGCCCGGCCGCAGGGTCCAGTCGCCGCCCAACGCATAGAAGCTGGTCCGTGACGGCAGGGCGAAGTCGGACCCGCCCGGCAGGAAGGCGCCCAAGGGCCCGAGCCGTTCATCCAAGGCGCCCACGCTGAACGACAGACCGCCGTCCGCTCCGCGCCATCCGATCGCCGCGCGACTGTAGGTAGAGGCGTCCTGCTCGACACGACGCAGCGGCATCCGGCGATCGCCGCCCCCGCTCTCGCCAGAGACCGTCACCGCGCCGAACCGCATCGCGCCGCGTACGGCGTGATCGGCCTGGGCCAGGGCGGCGAAACCGTCGCCCGCCGCACCGTTGAACGGCGAGGTCGCCCCGCCCTTGCCTTGCCAGACCGAGAAATTCATCCGGCCCGTGGCGACGTCGAGCATCGCCTCCTGACGCGGCTCATCCCCCATCCAGGGCGCGTTATAGAGATCGTGGCGAGGCGCTATCGGGTCGGGTCGCGCGCTGGACTGGGCCGCGATCAGGTTCAATCGACCGCCGCCCGGCAGGGCCAGGGTCGTTGTCGCCGTGGTGTTCTGCTCGAACGGCGCCGCCTGATAGGACCGGCTCGGCGCAGTCGGATAGGCGCCGCCCAGTTGGACGGCGAACATGCGATCGTAAGCGTCGTAGAGCACCGTATTCAGCGCCGTCTGCCGGCCGAAAGCGTCCCCGAACGCCGCGCCGATGAAGCTGCCCGGTTCGCTCATGCTGACGATGGAGCTCCCGTCAGCCATCGGCGTCGAGGTCGTGCCGGCCGGCCGGAAAGCGCGGGCCATGTCCAGCAGGCCACGCCCATAGACGATATCCGTGCCGGGATCGCCGGCGTCGCGTGCGGTCGTCAGCAAGATGTCCAGAGCTGCACGCGCCGTCAGATTGGGGAAGGCCTGCATCAGCAAAGCGAGCGCGCCGGACACATGCGGGGCCGAGAAGGATGTGCCGTTGACGCGCCAGCACGACGTGCCCTCGCACCCTGTAATCACATCCTCGCCCGGCGCTGAAATATACCCAGCCGCCGTATCCCCTGCCCGGTTCGAGAAGCTGGACATCGCATCGGTCGCGCCGTGCGATCCGACCGCGATGACGCTGCCGGCGAACCGGGGGTCGATAGCGTAACGCGCGGGCCAGCCCGGATTGGCGTTTCCGTCATTGCCCGACGAAGCCACGATCACGGCGCCCGAATTCACGGCTCGCAGCAGCGCCGCTTCGAACGCTGAGCCCAGCCTTCCATCGCCGCCCAGCGACATGTTGATGATCTTGACGCCATTGGCGACGGCGTAGTCCAGCGCGCGCACCAGATCCGAACTGCTGAAACAGACCTCGGTATTCTTGTCCGTGCAGTCAGAGATATCGGTGCGGATCGACAGGATGGTCGAGTTGTACGCCACCCCGATCGTACCGAACCCGTTGAAGTTCGAGGCGATCACGCCCGACACGCGCGTGCCGTGACTGCTTGACGCCACATAGGGCGTATTGCGCCCCACGACGACGTCCGTCGAGGCGCTGGAGATACGCCCCTCCAACTCCGGCAAGGTATTGGCGATGCCGGAGTCGACAACGGCGACGGTGACGCCGGCCCCGGTCGCCCCGGCCTGCCAGGCGGATTGGACCTTCATATTGGCCAGGCCGTAGTTCCGCAGATACTCGCTCGACGTGACCGAGGGAGGCGGCGGAGGCGGTGGTGGGGGCGGAGGTGGGG
>NZ_JZRG01000060.1:0-1152 GCF_000964075.1 Brevundimonas sp. KM4
ATGAAAACTCAGGGGCACGTCACCCTCGCCTCCAAGTCCTGATCTCGTGGGTGGAGGAGGGGGCGGATAAAACGCTGCCTTCTCCACGCCCGACTGACTTCCGATCCTTGCCCGGAGGGTCAGCCCCCAAGGGTCGCCCGACCGGTCTGGAGGTTCTGGTTAGGCTCCAAACTGGTGGCGAACGTCACGCGACGACTACATGGTCGTTGAAACGCGATTGGACGGCCGCTGGTCTGGTCGTCGAGGTTTCATTCCCGGTTCAGCCCGTGGCCTCGTCCGCCTGACGGAAGTTCGACCGGCAGAGCGCACGCAACGCATTGGTCAGCGACCGACCCTCAAGCTGCGCCCGGATGCCCGTGAAGCCTTCGCGTTTGAGGGCTGCGGCGATCTCGCGAAGGTCACGGCACGAACCGCTTTCGGCGAGTTGATAGGCACGTTCGAGGCAGGTGGGTCGGCTTGACATAGTGAAGGTCTCGGCAGGGCAAGAAGTCCGTCAGGATGCGGTCTCGGCTCACGTCGTCAAGCGGCGTAGCTTATTTGCATCGACGCTCGCGACGGCCTTCCTAAACCGTCTCCAGAGACCGCTTGATGGTCGTCACAGTGGTCGTGGAGGCCCGGTGAAGTCGGGCTGTGGCGCGGATGCCCTGACCGTCCGCCAACGATTTCCTGATCGCTTCCACACGGTCGTCAGGCATGGGTTTTCGACCGCTCTTCTTGGTCGTGCGACGAAGCCCGGAAAGCACGCGCTCCCTATGGATGGCTCGTTCGAATTCGGCGAAGACGCCCAACATCGAAAACATCATCCGACCAGATGACGTCGAGGTATCGAGGCCCTGCGTGTGAACGTAGAGGTCCACGTTCTTGGTCTGGATATCGCCAAGGAAGTGGATCAGGTCGGGCAAGGATCGGCCAATCCGGCAGACGGAAAAGCACGCGATCAGATCAAAATCCCTGCGTGCCACACCCTTCAGCAGGTTGTCGAAGCCGGGCCTCTTCTCACGCCCCTTGGCCCCCGAGATGCCCTCGTCGAGGAAGGTGGCCACGATCTCCCAGTCCTGCCGCTCCGCGACGGCTCGCAGATCGCGAAGTTGGTTCTCCACGGTCTGGTTTTTGTCAGCCGTCGAGACGCGACAGTAGAGGGCCACGCGCTTG
>NZ_JZRG01000061.1:0-1307 GCF_000964075.1 Brevundimonas sp. KM4
CCACTTTTACGGGGGAAGATCAATCTCGTTTTGCATGGCGAACGGCAAACCTAGCGACGACGTTGGCGGCGCCTGACGATTGGACGACCAATCGTGATCACAGGCGGCAGACTGACATCGGCAACGATGTCGGCCGCCGTTATCCTCTCCGCACCCGACTGGATGGCGCGCTTCGCCGCCCGGTTCAGTATCTTGACGACAGTGTCGGTGATCCCCTCGCCCATCTCGTGGACACATTCCACCAAGCTGAGATCGACGATGGTTTCGTGACGTAGAGGTAGTGTCCGCAGGTAGGCTTTAATGAAACCCGCGAATTCGGCATCCGCCTTCCAAGGGTCCAACTTCAGGCGCTCGAAACGCCTTTTGAGCTGGATGTCGCCGTCAATGAGATCAGCCGCCTGATCGGTTCCAGTGTAGATAATTGGAACTTTAGTTTGATTAGAAAGCCATCGTGTGAGGCCGTAGAAGTACAGGACGTGATCTCGACCCCACCCATGCAGTTGGCCAACCTCTTCGCAAATGATGAGCCTGGTTCGCGCTCTGTCGATCAATCTCAATAGCAGGGCGTATATGTCGGCACTGTGCCGCGGCAGCGGCATTAAATAGCCGAGCCCTTCAGCAATGCCTTTGGCGAACCAGCGCCGACTTGGCTCCGGCGGGTATTCCAGCAAAAGGATAGGCACTCGCAGTTCGCCGCTAGCTCTAGACCGGCGCGGTGGGTGGCGATCAACCAGCGATGAAATGGCATGGGTTTTCCCGATGCCTGATGGCCCAATCAGAAGGCCATTTGGCGGGCGCTGAATCTGAGCATGAGCGTAGAGCTCCTCCCCATATTGCTGCACCTGCCTCAAGGCCGGGGTTTCAATCAACTTGTCGCGGCCGATGAAGGCAAATCTCGCGGCTTCCGAGCCGTCCAAGACCTTGCGTGCGTCGGGGATCAGATGGGCGAAGGGATCCAACCCAACTGAGGTCATTTCAGCCTCGTAGGAAAATCAGGAATGCTGAAACCCAATAGCGCTTGATCAGCCTTCGCTTCCGGCGCCGGCTGGACGGGGGCTAAATCGGTCGCGACATCGACAGACTTCCTTGGATGAAAATCTGACAGATCCAGGTGCCAAGATAAGTCTTCGAGGTGTGAGGCAGTTGGACCGCGATCGCGTGCCTCACCCAGAAGACGAAGATATGGGGAAACGTCAGCTCTCTTGGCTTCTCGAATATGCGCCAGCAGCAGCGAGTCTTTAGCTTCTTCGGCCTCTCGGCGGCGCCCCTTGTTGTAGAGCCGCTGACGTGCCCCTGAGAATTTCCTC
>NZ_JZRG01000062.1:0-261 GCF_000964075.1 Brevundimonas sp. KM4
ACACGACGGATGAACTGTCCGAGCCGACCCTTGGTCAGATGGTGACCAGAGAATGCCGAGACTGCCTCGTCGATGATAGTTTCGACGATGAGGAGACGATGCTCGTCCGCATACCGCTGGGCCGCCTCAAGCTGGCGCCGAAGGCTGTCGCGCCCTGTCTGGGCTTCCGACGACCATCGAATGTAGACGGTCGCAGGAATCGTTGGCTGAATCGTCGGGGAGACCATGCCCGGACCATGACAATCGACCATGGTTCGAGCA